>JAGVBL010000370.1 GCA_020059785.1 Ignavibacteriales bacterium
CCCTTCAAGTTGTTTCAAATCTTCAAATCGCAATCCATAGAAAGACTTATTTCCTCCATGAACTTTTGAATATCTTATATAAATCCTTAATGCACCTTCGCCTAAATCAAATAAAGATAAGCTATTATTTAACTTTTTTGGATTTCCATATCTCTTAGTTAGTTCATTGACAAATGATATTTTTTTTTGATTTGGCATTTACTTTTATTCAATTAAGTATCATAAGTATTTCACTAATTAGTTTTAAAACTAACTCGCATAATAATCAAAAACAACTAAAATACTTTTTACTAAACACTTATCACTAATTTACTTCCCATGTTGTTGTAGAGAACATTAATCTTTCGTAAGTACCCACTCCCTTTTGAGATTGTACATGTTCAATTTGCTTCATGTAATCGCCATCGTAAGTCGGTTTGTTATACTGTCTAAACACACCAACAGGGGTCGGGAATCCGGGCAGATCCGATAAACGGGCTAAAATAAATCCACGGGTTGGATTATCGTCAAACTCATCATGAACCCAGCAATCATTAATGGAATGTTTACCATCGTTAAGATCAATAACTACAGGATTAATTCCATCCAGTTTAATGCCCTTATCTTTATTAGCACCGAACACTAAAGGTTTATTATGTTCTAATACAATTACATTTTCTGGTTTAGTCTCTTTTTCAGTCAGATGGAAATAAGCGCCATCATTGAATATCGGACAATTCTGATACACTTCAATAAATGCAAGACCCTTATGTTTGGATGCACGTGTTAGCATTTCCTGCATATGTTTCGGATCTCTATCCATTGTTCTTGCAATAAAGGTAGCGCCGGCACCATCAGCAAGTTTAATTGCATTAAACGGCCAATCGACTGTTCCATACGGAGATGATTTTGTTACTTTCCCTTTTTCTGAAGTTGGTGAATACTGACCTTTTGTTAAACCATAAATTCTATTATTGAATAACAAAATTTTCAGGTCAACATTTTTTCTGCACGCATGTATAAAATGATTTCCACCAATACTTAACATATCACCATCGCCGGTAGCAACCCATACCTGTAAATTTTTATTTGCAAGTCTAACTCCGGTTGCAATAGCAGCAGCCCGTCCATGGATTCCATGAAATCCATATGTACTCATGTAATAAGGAAACCGGCTTGAACATCCGATACCGGAGACCCAAACAATATTTTCCTTTTTCTCGCCAAAATCAGGCGAAGTTCTTTGAACCTGAGCAAGAATCGAATAATCGCCGCAACCGGGGCACCATTTAACATCAATATCCGATGAAAAATCTTTGGCTGTATATTTAACTCCAGTTGCTAATTGATCTATTTTATTTTCCATTTTTTCCTCCGAGTACTTCATAAATTTTATTTTCGATTTCAGCTACCTTGAATGGCTGTCCTTTAACTTTATTAAACTGAATTGCATCCATCAGGAATGTACTTCTAATAATTGTAGCCATTTGACCTTTATTCATTTCAGGGATAAGAATTTTCTTAAAGTTTTTCAGTACATCACCAAGATTTTTAGGAAACGGGTGAATATATCTAAGGTGAAGATGAGAAGCTTTATAACCTTCTGCGGCAGCTTTTCTAATGCCTTCTTTAATTGCGCCATAAGTACTTCCCCAGCTTAGAATCAATAATTCACCGCTCTTATCTCCTTCTACTTCGGCGTCAGGAACAACAGTCTGGACTTTTTCGATCTTAGCTTTTCTATTATTAATCATTATTTCATGATTCTCTGGTTCATAGCTGATGTTGCCGTAAACATCTTTCTTTTCCAATCCGCCAATTCTATGTTCCAAACCCGGAGTTCCTGGAATTGCCCATGGGCGGACAAGATTTTCATTACGCAGATAAGGATAAAATCCTTCCGGATTTTTTCTAAACTCAAAATTGAATTTTGGTAGTTCATCAAAAGCAGGAATCTTCATCGGTTCGGATCCGAATGCGAGGTAACCATCTGTTAATAGAATAACCGGGGTCATAAATTCAACAGCAATTTTTGCCGCTTCAACAGAAGCATAGAAACAATCAACAGGACTTTTAGCAGCCATAACAACAACGGGTGCTTCACCATGTCTTCCGTACATAGCTTGTAATAAATCTGCCTGTTCAGTTTTTGTTGGTAACCCTGTACTTGGTCCGCCTCTCTGAACATTAACAATCGCAATGGGCAATTCAGTAATTACAGCAAGCCCTATTGCCTCGGTCTTAAGTGATAGTCCGGGTCCGGATGTTGTAGTGAGTGCTAATGAACCAGCAAAAGCAGCACCAATTGCAGATGCAATTCCGGCTATTTCATCTTCCGCCTGAAAAGTAACAACGCCAAAATCTTTATACTTACTAAGTTCCTGTAAAATTTCTGATGCAGGTGTAATTGGATAAGAACCTAAGAAAAGTGGAATTCCAGCTCTTAAAGAAGCGGCAACAAAACCAAGTGCAACTGCTTCGTTACCGGAAACATTTCTATAAACTCCTTTAGGAAGTTTTGCCGGTTTTACATCATACCGTGTTGTAAAGATTTCCGTCGTTTCACCATAATAAAATCCGGATTTCAACGCTCTCTGATTTGCTTCGAGAATTTCAGGTTTCTTTTTAAATTTAGATTCGAGCCATTGTAAAGTTTTTTCAATTGGTCTATTATATAACCAGTACATTAAACCAAGAGCAAAAAAGTTTTTACATTTATCTTTTTCTTTAGGCGAAAGGCTTAAACCTTCTAAAGCGGTAACCGTTAATTTTGTTAATTCAACCGGTACAACATTAAATCCGGAAAGCGAGCCGTCTTCAAGTGGACTAACATCATAATTAGCCAGCTTAAGATTTTTTAGATCGAATGAATTTGTATTTATAATTATTGTAGCATTCGGTTTAAGGTCCTTCAAATTAACTTTTAGAGCAGCCGGATTCATGGCAACTAAAACATCGGGTGAATCACCGGGAGTTTGAATATCATTACTACTGAAGTGTATCTGGAACCCGCTAACACCGGCAAGAGAACCGGCGGGGGCACGTATTTCTGCCGGGAAATCTGGAAGTGTTCCAACGTCAGTACCCAAACTTGCAGTTGTATCTGTAAACTGTGAACCTGTTAATTGCATTCCATCGCCGGAATCTCCGGCAAATCTTACTGTAACATCCTCAATTACTTGAACTTGTTTTGCCATATTATTTCTCTTAATTATATATTTTTTAGTTTTTTGCGTCCGTAAAAATAATTAATTCGAACCGAATATTAAATTAATTATTTCACCTAATAAGTGCTTAAAAATACAGAAATATAATGCAACTGCACCAATAATTGATCAGGGGAATTTTTTCTCTTTGATATAAAATACCTTAATAAAATCGAACAATTTTGATTAACTATTTCCGCCAACGCTGAACAATCGGGTATCTTCTTCCATATCCAAATGCTTTTGTAGAAACTCTTAAAACAGGTGGAGCTTGTTTCCTCTTAAATTCATTCATATCAACCATTCGCAATACTTTACTTACAATTTCAGGTTGTCCTATTTCATTTACAATTTCATTAAACTCTTTCTGATCTTCAAGATACATTTTAAGTATTCTGTCTAAGAGATCATAAGGAGGTAAAGAATCCTGGTCGGTTTGATTGGGACGTAACTCGGCAGAAGGGACTTTTTCTATAATTGCCTCGGGAATAATTTCTCCATTACGATTTATATACTTTGCTAATTTATATACCTGAGTTTTATAAATATCGCCAATAACAGCAAGTGCACCAGACATATCGCCATACAGAGTTGCATAACCGGTGGCTAATTCCGATTTATTTCCTGTAGCACATAAAAGGTATCCATGTTTATTCGAAAGAGCCATAAGATACATTCCGCGTATTCGCGATTGAAGATTTTCTTCAGTTAAATCTTCCGGCATATTGTTAAACGCCGGATAAAGAACATTAAGGACTTCCTTAAATACAGTCTGTATAGAAATCTTATGCGATTTTATTCCGAGTTTCGAGATCAGTTTAACAGAATCGTCAACACTTCCATCGCTCGAAAATTGAGACGGCATCATCACAGCAACAACATTTTCTTTTCCGAAGGCTCTTTCCGCTATATAAACAACCAGAGCAGAGTCAATACCACCGCTAAGCCCGATTATTGCTTTACTAAATCCGGTCTTTGCACCATAATCCTTAAGCGCCATTATTAACGCATTTAAAACTTCTTCTTCAAAACACGTTTCAACTTCTTGAACCGGCTGATATTTTTCATTCGTATCAAAAACAAAATAATCTTCCTGAAATGATTTACCCAGTAAACACAATTCACCACTTCTATTAAAACACATACTGCCCCCGTCAAAGATAAGTTCAGTTTGTGCGCCCACACAGCAGATATATGCAAGAGGAATCTTATCATTTTTTGTTAAAACAGACAGCATTTGATAACGTTCTTTGCGTTTACCATAAGCATACGGACTTGCAGAAATATTGATGAGCAATGTTGCTCCGTTAGCTATCTGCGTCTTAATAGGGTCGATTGGATATCTTCTATGCTTCCAGTAATCGGCATCATTCCAGATATCTTCGCAAATAGAAATTCCGAGATTCTCATTTCCGAATTTGTGAATATTTATTTCTTTAGCCGATTCAAAATATCTTACTTCATCGAAAACATCATAGTTGGGAATTAAAGTTTTACTTTGGACAAATTGGATTTTTCCATCATAACAGAGAAGGGCTGAATTATAAACGTTAGTACCGATTTTATCTTCATAGTCTTCTGTTATGGAACCGAATAATAATCCAATTGAATTTGTTTGAGAAGCAATTTCATTAGCAGTATTAATAACCTTTTCTCTAAATTCTTTTTTTTCAACCAGATCTAATGGAGGGTAACCGCACAAAAAGAGTTCGGGAAAGACAATAAGATCTGCCCCATCATTAATGCCTTTCTTGTAACCTTCCAGTATTTTCTCTTTGTTCCCTTTTAGATCTCCAATAATTGGATTTGACTGACAGACAGATATTTTCATGTATATCTTTTCTTTTTTCGAAAATTAGTTAAGACAATTGTCATTTCAAATAAATTCTGAGGTTATTTTATCAGTTATGCAGAAAATTATTAATTTCCGGTAGAAAACATTTTAGAAATCGACTCGTCTTAATAGCAGAACAAATTTTAATGGGAGGGAAAGATGGAAAAGAGATTGTATCGCTCTCGTAAATGGCGGGTATTTGGCGGAGTTGCCGGTGGACTTGCTGAATATTTTAACCTCGATCCGATTCTAATGCGTGTAATCTTTGTAATTATAACACTCATTAATGGAATCGGGATACTTCTTTATATTATTCTGTGGATTGTAATGCCCGAAGTTCCATTTGAGGTTGCCTATAACGTAAATACAGATGGCGAAACTCAAAAACCGGAAGGAACAGAACCGAATTTATCTTCGATACACGTTAAATCCGAGGGTAAAGGAAGGATAGTTATTGGTTCTGTTTTAATTATTATCGGCGGGCTTTTCTTTCTAGAGAGATTAATTCCAAGTTTTGATTTTGAGGACTTCCTACCGGCAGTATTAATTATAATCGGTTTAGCATTGATCTGGAATTCAGTAAGAAAATGAGGGAGAGAATAAAATGAAAAGCGGACAATTGTTTTGGGGATTTTTTCTTCTATCAATCGGTTCTTTATTCTTACTTAATAAATATGATGTAATTTATACAGATTTTAGTTTCGTATGGGATTTATGGCCGTTAATATTCATCTTCTGGGGTGCGCTGGTAATATTTAAGAATTCACTTGTTAAACCGATTGTAAGTGCATTGTTTGGAATTTTTCTTGCAATAATATTTTTTGGATTTATAGCCAACATTTACACCGGTTTCCATTTCGATTTTGATTCATCCGACCGGGATTTTATTTCTCAGAGTTATTCTGAAGATTTCAATGACTCAATAAAATCTGCTCAGCTTGAAATTAGAACCGGCGGTGGTACAATTGAAATAAAGGAACCAACCAATAAACTTGTTGATGCAAATGGATACGGAACATTGGCTGAATATGATTTTGTGACCGACATTCAAGATAATAATGCATATGTTGATTTCAATCTGAATAAAAAACATTTCGATTTGTTTGAAGGTAAATTGAAAAATCACCTTGAGATTATGTTGAATGATAATCCGGTTTGGGATTTCAAATTCAATTTTGGTGCTGCAAAAGCAAGGTTCGACCTTTCCCCTTATAAAGTAAAAAATGTTGACTTAAATACCGGTGCCGCTAATGTTAGATTTAAACTTGGCGATAAAGTCGATTCAACGTTTGTTGATGTAGAGATGGGTGCAGCTAAACTTAAAATTGAAATACCGGAAAACTCCGGCTGTCAGGTTAAGGGTAAAATGGTATTAATGTCTCGCTCTTTATCTGGATTTGATAAGCTAGATAAAGGATATTACGAAACACCAAACTTTGAAAATGCACGGAAGAAAATTTTTATAAGAATCAACGGAGGAGTTTCATCTCTGAGCGTAAGCAAATATTAATAATCGGGGGGGGGATTGTTACTTAACCAAATCAAGGTCACGGTAATCTTAATATCATGATCTTGATTTTTTTTGTTTCTTTTTGCGCCGTTCAAGTATTGGTGGAATCCATAGATGCTTTTGCATGATAACATTCCCATCATCATCAAACTCAACACCTTCACTCCTCAACAATTCTTCCATTAAATTCGGATCGCCGAAATGTACCCTACCGGTTAGTGTACCATTCCTATTAACAACTCTATGACACGGCAAATTACTTTCCTGTGCACCATTCAATGCCCAGCCAACAGTACGTGCAGAAGAACGTATTCCGCAAGCTTCTGCTATCAGACCGTAAGTAGTAACTTTTCCCTTAGGAATTTTTGCGGTTAGATCATAAACTTTATCAAAAAAGTCTTTCTTCTTCCTATCCGATTGTATTTTTCGTTTCATCACCTACTTTCATTTTGTTTTGCAATTCCCAGGTTTTCATATAAGTAAGTAGATTTGTAATCATATGAATAAGCGACACCATCAATCCGTGAATACCATCCTTATAACCCTTTCTGCCAATAAAATGATTTAAGAAAGCGGCTATAGGATTGAGAATAAGATTGATTGACTTAACTCTTTTACCATCTCTTTTTTCTAAAGCTTGCAGATAGGAATAATCATTAATCTTCTTAATTGTATCGGTAATATTCTGATGCGTGAAATGGATTAAGTGATTATTAAGCTTGCCGGTTTTTCCATCAACTTCAAACCCTTCATGTACTTTCCGATCTGAAAGCCGTACAAAATTTTTATTGAACAACCGCATCTGGTAATCAGGGTACCATCCGCATGTTTTAATTACTTTGTTAAGAAAATAGTTCTGACGCGGAATCCAGTAACCATTTTTTTTGTCATTTGAATTTAACAACTCCTTAATTTCCAGCATCAATTTTTCTTCAACCCTTTCATCGGCATCAATACTAAGAACCCAATTGAAAGATGTTTTTTCTATTGAGAATTTTCTTTGCGGTACAAATCCTTCCCACTTTTTTTTATAAATATGCGAAGTATATTCTTTAGCAATTTCGCATGTATTATCTATACTCTCAGAATCTATTAAAATAATTTCATCTGCCCACTTAACACTTTCCAGGCAATCCCTGATATTTTTTTCTTCATTTCCTGCAATTATTACAACGGAAAGTTTCTCCATTACAAATTACTCGCCAATAATTTTAATTATTACTCTTTTTCTTCTTTTGCCATCAAACTCGGCATAATAAACTTGCTGCCACGGACCAAAATCCAATTTACCGTTTGTCACAGGTATTATAACCTCATGATGAACAATCAGACTTTTCAAGTGTGCGTCTCCATTATCTTCACCTGTTCTATGATGCCGGTAATCGGACTTAAACGGTGCAAGGTTTTCGAGCCATTCATCAATATCCTGAATTAATCCGCTCTCCGCATCGTTAACATATACACCGGCTGTTATATGCATTGCAGAAACGAGAACCATTCCTTCTTTTATCGCGCTTTTGTGTAAAGCAGATTCAACTTCACCGGTTATGTTAATGTATTCACGCCTTTTGGATGTATTAAACCACAGATACTCAGTATAACTTTTCATATTGCATTCTCATTTTATTAAATTCTTTCTGTAGCTTTGGTTAAACGATCTGCAAGAGAATAAATTAGTTTTTTAGATAAGTCGGGATACTGTTTAACAATTTCATCAAGTTCACCTTCTACTTCTAAAACCTGAACGTCGGTTACAGCACGTATCTCAGCGGTTCTTGGTTTTTTTAGAATTAAACTCATCTCCCCTATTATTTCACCTTCTTTGTTAAATTCTGTAATCAACGAATTGCTTTTATAAATACCAATAGTTCCTTCAATAAGAACAAATAATTTTTTAGCAGGTTCACCTTCTTTGGCAATAGTTGTTCCGGTCTTGTACATTTTTAATTTAGACATAACATACCCGTCAATTAATTTTCTGCAAACTTTAGAAGATAAGCTTTAATAAATTCGTTAATATCTCCATCCATTACTCCTTGAGTATCCGATGTTTCCTGGTTGGTACGATGATCTTTTACCATATTGTAAGGATGGAAAACGTAAGAACGGATTTGACTTCCCCATTCAATCTTCATTTTACTTTTTTCTATTTCATTCAATTCCGCTTGTTGTTTTTCGAGCTCAAGCTGATAGAGCTTAGATTTAAGAAGTTTGAAAGCGTTATTCTTATTTTGAATTTGTGAACGTTCCGATTGGCATGCCGCAACAATTCCTGTAGGAATGTGAGTAATACGAATTGCAGTTTCTACCTTATTAACGTTCTGTCCACCTTTACCTCCCGATCTATATGTATCGATTCTAAGATCAGCCGGATTGATATCTATTTCAATCGTATCATCAATTTCAGGAATAACAAACACCGAAGCGAATGATGTATGCCGTCTTTTATTAGCATCGAAAGGAGAAATTCTAACTAAACGATGAACTCCATTTTCAGCTTTAAGATAACCGTAAGCAAATGGTCCCTGGACTTCAATTGTAGCACTCTTAATTCCGGCGCCGTCTCCATCCAGCCAATCTATTAATGCCATTTTATAACCGTTCTGTTCACCCCATCTCAAATACATTCGCATTAACATTTGTGCCCAATCCTGTGCCTCAGTACCTCCTGCACCGGAATGAATTGTTAAGATACAATTCTTATCGTCATCCTTTCCGCTAAGCATGCTTTTAAGTTCTATCTTATCATATTCATTCTGAACAATCAAAAGTTCTTTTTCAATTTCCGGGATCAAATTTTCATCCTGTTCCATTTCAGCAAGTTCAATAAATTCCTTAAGATGAATTACCTTACCATTAATTTCATCCCAGATATCGACCCAGGTTTGTAGCGATTTAGATTTTTGAAGAAGAGTCTGCGCTGCTTTTTGATCATTCCAGAAGTTAGGCGCTTCCGATTGTTTTGTAATTTCTGCTATCTGTTTTTCTTTTTCAGCTAACTTAAAGATAACCTCTAAGCGAATTAACCTTTTCAGCAATTTCATTTAATCTTTTCAACTGGTCTTCAAACATATTTACCTCTTTCCTTTCAATAGTTAGTGAAAAACTTTTTATACTGTAAAATCTTTTCAAAGTAATGCCGCTTGCTTAGGTGGACAGGTTACTAAGAATTCATTCCTCTATTTCAAGTTCCATTCTAAGTAGTGCTGCAGCCAGAGTTTTACCCTGAGCATCATGTTTAAGAGAAACTGTTCCCCCGCCTCCTAGTGTATTGTGAAGCAGAAAATTCAATGCTCTTATATTCGGTAATTCAAAGCGTTCAACTTTTCCAAGACAAATACCCTCAAAATGATTTTTAACTTTTTCAGCAGTCAAATACTTTTCAATTAATTGATAACCTTTATCATCATAAGCAATAATACCGACATTTGCGGCATCACCTTTATCCCCGCTTCTACCGTGTGCTATATCTATTAGTTTTATTTTTTTCATAAAGTTACAATCTCAACTTTTGGTTCAACTAATTTTTTAGGAATTAGAGCCGGCCAGTAAGCTACAACATCTGCTGGTTTCGGTCTTCCGCCCGCAAATCCTGTAACTGAAGGAGGACCGGTTAAAATTAGCGGAGCTATTTCCTTTCCGAATCTTTCAATTGAATTATAATCATTACCGCGGACTGCAATACGCAGCATTACCTCGTTAATTTTATCTTCATCTAATTTTGTGGCTAATGGGCCATGGCATGAATTATAACCGACAAATTCGGTTCTAATTTCGTCGAATTTAAGATTAAGATTATCCAGACGTTTTCTTAATATCTGGTCAGCTTTTTTCGCTTTACTTAACGCATCCGGCCATGAATAAGTTAACGTTCCAACAGCAGAAAAACCTGATGAATACGAACATGATACTTTATAGAATTCTGTTTCTGGATTACCTTTAACTCCGTATACTCTTATTCTGTCTTTTCCAACTTCTTCCAGATTAATAGAAGTAAAATCGGCAACGCAATCCGGTGTAATATAATTTTTAGGATCGCCTATTTCATATACTAGTTGTTCGGAAATAGTTTCTATAGTAACCTTTCCGCCAAGTGATTGATGTTTAGTGATAATAATATTTCCATCAGGATATGCTTCAGCAATAGGAAAGCCAATATTTTCAATATCAGGTACCGAGCGCCAATCTGCTAATAAATTACCGCCAGATGCCTGTCCGCCGCATTCAAGTATATGCCCGGCAACAGTTCCGGCAGATAAGAGATTATAATCATTTTTACTCCAGCCGAATTCATAAATCATTGGTGCAAGAGTTAAACCTGTATCGGTAGTTCGTCCTGTTATAACAATATCAGCACCTTTTTTAAGTGCTTCCACTATTGGCATTGCACCAAAATAAACATTGGCACTTAAGAGTTTCTCCTTAACAATCGTAACCGGTTCACCAGTTTCCATATTATTTAATTGGCAGCCGCTGGTAATTACATTATCAATTCTATCAAGGATATTATCACCAAGAACAACAGCAATTTTAAGATCACTGATATTATGTTTTTTGGCAACTTCAATTACTGCTTCTGCACAAGCCTCCGGATTTACCCCGCCGCCATTGGTAATTACTTTAATATTTTTTTCTTTACAGATCGGTAGAATTCTGTCCATTAATTCCGGTATATCGCGAGCATAGCCGAGTTTGGGATTTTTATTTTTTTGTTTCTGAAGAATCGACATTGTTACTTCTGCAAGGTAATCCATAACAAGATAATCAA
>JAGVBL010000085.1 GCA_020059785.1 Ignavibacteriales bacterium
CACCGTCACAAGAAAATCCAATCTCCTGAAGATTTTCGCAATGATTTGGATAACCATCCGCGCATGGACGGCAATAACTGCACCACATCATTTCCTCAGAGCAAACCCCTTCCCCAGCTTCATACTTTTTTTTTGTTCTCTTATTAATTGCATTCTCACCAGCTTTTACAACGACTCCTGAAAACTCATGACCAAGCGTTGCTGGAAATGCAGTTAAACCCGGATAAAAAATATAACCATCCTTATCCGTCTGGTACATGTGTACATCACTTCCACAAATACCGCAAGCTTTTACTTCTATTAGTACTTCTGTTGGTCCTGGCTCTCGGACTTCTTTTTCAACAATCTGTATATAAGGATTTCGCCAAACTCTACTTCCAAGGTAAGTTAGTTTACCTTCAATATCCTTTTTACCAAGAACAAAATCTGGTTTAGGATCCCAGTTTGCAAATAATGATACGGCTCTCATAATTACTCCAAATTATTTTATTGGTTTACTAATAATCTTTTACAGAAACAATTTTATTCTGCTTTAGTGATGCAGTTGCAGCTACAGCAACTTGAAGCCCGGCTATACCATCGTCAATTTTGATCATCGGCTCTTTATTATTAACCAGATTATTAAGAAAATCTTTCAGTTGATCAACATAGGCATTACAAAATCTTTCAGGGAAGTATGGTACAACATCATGAGTTACACCTTCTTTTGTAAGTATAAGAATTGGAGTCTCTCTTAAGTAACCAGCTTTTAAAGTTCCTTTGGTTCCAAGTACTTCCGCTCTAATATCATAGCCATAAACACCATTTCTACTTATATCAATTTCTCCTAAACAACCGCCTTCAAATTTGAAAGACATAATTACATTATCTGTATCTCCGGTAGGTTCAACTTCCGGGAAAGCAAGCACTCCACCAATTGAATAAACTGTAGAAATCTCTCCCATATACCAGCGTGCAATATCAATATCGTGAATAGCCATGTCAAGAATTTGTCCACCACTATTCTCGGGATATAAATATTCTAGTGACGGTAAATAAGGATCCCGGGATGATCCGCGGAATACAACAGGCTTGCCGATAATTCCTTCTTCAATTTTCTTTTTAGCAGCAGCAAATCCTGTATCAAATCTTCTCATATAACCTTGCTGATAAAATACACCGAACTTATCAATTGCATTTTGCATCTCTCTGGCATGTTCAAGGCTTAAAGCCATTGGCTTTTCACAAAAAACCGGCTTTCCTTTTGATGCTGCATCAACAACAATTTCCTTATGGTTTTGAGTTGTAGCGGTTACAATAACTGCATCAAGTTCCTTATCATCATTAATTTCCTGATGCGAGAAATAATATTTGGGCACATCAAATCTTTCAGCACATTTCCTTGCTCTTTCAGGAATGATATCCGCAACTGCTACTAGATTTGCTTGAGAAACTCTGGTAGTAAGGAATTCAGCATACATTGTTCCAAGTCTACCAACCCCGATTAATCCAACATTAATTTTTTTCTCCACAGTAATCACCTAATATATTTGTTATAGAAATAATACAGCATAATGGGACTTTTTTATCATTTTAATAGTTTTTTCAGTTCCTGTTAAGGAACACTATTCACCCTTAAAGGTTTGATAAACCTCGTAATTAAGTAAATACTATGTTCCTCTGTTGCTTAAGTTAAATATTGATTCCTTTTATTTATTGGGTAGTACAGATTCTCTTTCTATTAAATAAGATTTCAATACTATAGATTGATTACCATTCTTTTCGTTGTTTATCCTAGAATTAATAAGTTTTACACTTTCTACTCCCATTTCATAAATTGGCTGATGCATTGTAGTTAAAGAAAGTGTTTCAAAATCAAGATCATCATAACCAACTATCGACATATCTTCAGGGAAAGACAAGCCCATGTCTCTTGCTACATGATAAAATGTAAGAGCAATTCTATCATGAGCAGCAAAAATTGAGGTTATACGTTTACGTTGTTTTAATAATGCCTGAGCGTATTTCGAAAATTGTTCTTCATTGAACGGACCGGGATGACTTACTACCACAGTTGGATCAAATTGAATTCCATTATCTTCAATCGCTTTTTTATAACCATTGAACCTAAGCTTTTCTGTGCTGTAAATATTGCTATAAATAAATGCAATTTTCTTGTGTCCTTTTTTAATTAAATAGTTCGTTAAGTTATAAGCACCTTCAAAGTTATCACTTGTAACATGATCAATTTCTAAATTTGGAATTGTACGATCGGCAAGGACAACATGAATATTCTTTTCCTGAAATTTCTGAATTATCAATCTGTTTTTATTATCAGATGAAGAAGTCGGCACAAAAATTACTCCACTTACAGAGTTTTCAATTAATCGATTTGCATGGAAGTCTGCCTTGATGTATAAATCATCCGAACTACAAAGAATTAAGCTATGCTTGCTTCTGGCTGCTTCATCTTCGGCACCACGGGCAAGCTCTGGTGCATATCCGCTCCTTATATCAGGGACAATTAAGCCAATGATAATTTGCTTATCAGGACTAACTTGAGGAATAGTAACGAATGTTCCCAATCCTTTTTTTCGAATAAGGTAACCCATATTGGTAAGATTCTGAATTGCTTGTCTTACAGTAGCACGCGCTAAACCTGTTAGCTGAACCAGCTCTTCTTCAGTAGGGATTTTATCCTCGGCTTTAAATACACCTTGAAGTATTTGTTCTTTCAACCAGGTTTGAAGTTGAAAGTATTGTGGTATTGGACTGCTTTTATCAATTATCATAACTGTTTTTCTTTATACTTTGTATAGACAATTATACAAAGTTGAAAATTATTTGTCAAGTCAAAAACGAAATGAGTAATTAATAAGAGGCATCTGAAAAATTCTGTTAGTCAAACATATATTAAAGTATTGCTGTTTTTTTAAAAATAATTCCGATATACATGATAAAATGTTCTTTGAAATAGTGTTGTCTGCTTTATTGAGTCGTTGGTTGACTAATGTGAGCAGAATTTAAGTAGTC
>JAGVBL010000049.1 GCA_020059785.1 Ignavibacteriales bacterium
ATCTCTTGTAAAACCGGGCGGATACCTTGTTTATAGTACATGCACTCTTGAACCGGAAGAAAATGAAGATCAGATCAATAAGTTCTTGAGTGAACATACTGAATTCAAACTTATTAATGCATCTTTATTTGTAAAGAAAGATTATGTTGGTGATGATGGATTTGTTAAGACCTTTCCTCATATTCATGGTTTAGATGGTTCGTTTGCGGCTAAATTGATTCGTGAATAAAAATTAATAAATGAAAAATGACTGAATCATTAAAAAAGTTTGCAAAAGAATTAAAATCATTCAGAGAATCCAAAGAAGTTTCACTCCAGTATATAGCAAGCAGAACTAAAATCGATATAAAATTTCTTCAGGCAATTGAAGAAGGCAATTTTGAAATTCTCCCCGATTTATATATTCGTGCTTTTATTAAAGAGTATGCTCAGGTTGCCGATTTTGATGTAACTGAGGTTTTGAAAAAATATGAACTCGCTAGAAAAGGAATGATAGAAGATAAAAGTAACCAGGAAAAGGATACGAAAGAAAAAGAATCAGTTTCAGATATTATTCCGGAACAAAAGAGATTATCGAATGAGGTTATGGATCCAAATGATGAATTAGTTGAAGAAAACATTAAGCAAAAAGGACCGGTTGTTAAGAATACACTATCCAATAAACCAATTCTATATATTGTATTTGGTGTGATAATAATTCTTATATCAACTTATTTTATTTTTCTTGGTGACGAACCTAAAATTGAAATAGAAACTACTTCGGGTGAATTAAGTAGAAGCACTGAAAATCGATTTGAAATTGAAGAAAATTTATCACAAGAATCCATTATTCCGCAAGACGACAGTTTAAAGCTTGCACTAAAAGCTTCTGCAAGAGTATGGGTTAAAATTCTTTCCGATAATAAAATAGTATTTCAGAACATTATGAGTGAAAACGAACAAATAACTTTTAAGGCGGAAAAAGAATTTAGAGTTTCGGTTGGGAATGCCGGTTTATTAACAATGGAATTAAACAACAAACAATTAAAAGTTCCCGGAAGTAAAGGTGAATTGCGGGGTTATATCATTAATCCAGATACAGTAAAATCTTATATTTTATCCGTTCCATCAAAGAATGAAAACAGATCCCCAAACACGAATTGAAGAGCTTCGTAAGCTGATAAAAGAACATGACTACAATTACTTTGTTCTGGCTCAACCAACTATCAGCGATTATCAATACGACCAACTATTTACAGAATTAGTTCAACTTGAGAAGCAATTTCCCAATCTAATTACGCCAGATTCACCTACACAACGGGTTGGTTCGGACATTACCAATGAATTCAAACCCGTTCAACATAAAATACCGATGCTTAGTTTATCCAATTCCTATAGCGAGGAGGAGTTGATTGCTTTCGACCGGCGTGTTAGAGAATCCTTACCGGAAAACGAATCTGTTGAATATGTCTGTGAATTGAAAATTGACGGTGTTTCAGTAAGCTTGCGCTACGTTAATGGAATACTGGAAACAGGGGCAACACGCGGAGATGGTACTACAGGAGAAGAAATAACTAACAACATAAAAACCATTAGAACCATTCCGTTATCAATAAAACCGAAACAGAAGTTTAATGTTTCCGATTTAGAAGTGCGCGGCGAAATTTATATGGAATTAGATCAATTCAACAAATTGAATGAAGAGAGGGAATTAAACGGTGAAAAAACATTTGCTAATCCCCGTAATTCAACTGCCGGTACTATTAAATTATTGGATCCAAAACAGGTTGCCCGCCGGCCTCTTAAAAGTTTTACCTACTATTTGTTCTCGGAATTAGAGGAATTAACATCACATCTTAGCAATCTGGAACTATTAAAGGAACTTGGTTTTTGTGTTAATGAAAATTACCGTCTGTGTAAATCGATAGACCAAGTAATCAATTTTTGTAAAGAATGGGAAGATAAAAGAGACAAATTACCATACGAAATTGACGGAGTTGTTGTAAAAGTTAATTCACTTAGACATCAAAAAATTTTAGGAAGTATTGCAAAATCCCCACGTTGGGCAATAGCATTCAAGTTCAAAGCTAAACAGGCAAGAACTAAACTTCACAAAATTACCTGGCAAGTTGGAAGAACAGGAACGCTAACACCAGTTGCAGAGCTTGAACCGGTTTTTCTTGCCGGATCTACAATTAGCCGGGCTACTCTTCATAATTTTGATGAGATAAATAGAAAAGATATTCGCGAAGGCGACTGGGTGATTATTGAAAAGGGAGGCGATGTTATTCCTAAAGTTGTTTCTGTCGATATTGAAAATAGAACACCCGGACTTAAAGCAGTAATTCCTCCAACTAAATGTCCCGTGTGCCACTCGAAGTTATCGCAACCAGAAAATGAAGTCGCTATTTATTGCGAAAATTATTCCTGTCTTGCACAGGTAAAAGGAAGAATTACTCATTTTGCATCGCGCGGGGCGATGGATATTGTTGGACTTGGTGATTCTCTCATCAATTTATTTGTCGATTTAGGTTACTTGAAAAGTTATGCGGACATTTATGACTTGAAAGACAATAAAGATGAGTTAATTAAAATAGAGCGGCTTGGCGAAAAGAGTATAAGTAATTTATTAAATGCGATTGAGGAAAGTAAAAAACGTCCATTCGAGAAAGTCCTATTCGCATTAGGAATTAGATATGTAGGAGCCGGAGCAGCTAAGAAATTAGCAGAGCATTTTTTATCAATTGATAATCTCATAAAAGCTAAAATTGAAGAGATTGAAGAAGTTTCGGAAATTGGACCGAGTATTAGTAATAGTATTAAGCGGTTCTTTTCCGATTACCATAACACACAAATAATTGACCGGCTTAAAAAAGTAGGCTTAACATTTGCACTCGAAAAGAGAAATAAGATTTCGGAAAAATTAAAAGATAAAACATTTGTACTTACCGGTACACTATCATCAATGTCCCGCGAAGATGCCAAAGAAAAAATTATTTCAAATGGCGGGGTTGTTGTATCTTCAGTAAGTAAGAATACGGATTTTGTTGTGGTTGGTGAAACTCCTGGTTCAAAATTCGACAAAGCTCAAAAGCTTGGTATAAAAATAATTAGCGAAGAAGAATTTCTTGATATGATCGGGAATAAATAGATGTTCGAAAAAATAAAATTCAGTTTAGCCCATTACATTATCCGTAAAAAATATATGGTAATAAAAAATGTTCCGGTTACATTCAACGGAATTCTATCAAACAGCTCAACATTTTTTATTATAATGCCCAACGATCCGGTAGAGTTTTCAAAGAGTTCGGTGCTTATTAATTTTTTACTGGAAAATTGTAAGGTTGTAACAGTTCTTCTGCACGAGAGTAAATCGAATTTAATTTCGGAAAAAGAAAATGTTTCGATCATAAAATTTATGGATGAAACCAAAAGCAGATTAAATCTACCGGTTAAACCATTTGTTAAGATGCTTCAGAATAAAGAATTTGATGTTGTTATGGATTTGAACAGATCTTCAGATGTCTTTTTAACTGCGGTAGCCAATATTGTTAAAGCGAGTGTAAAAGTAGGATTTGAACAGCCAAAAACAGAAGATTACTATGATATAAGGATTGTTAATTCCAACCAGGACTATGACCTGATTTATACGAATTACATCAATTTTTTAAAGATGTTTTAGGTACCATCTTTTAAGTAATCAAATGAATTTGTAGATTGCAATTGAAAATAATTAGAAATGGCGTTTAGATGAGCGAAAATATCAATTTCGAACTAAAAAGGATGGGGGATATTACCGTATTTAAGTTAAATGAAAAACGGTTCGATGCCTCAATTGCCGGTTTTGTTAAAGGTGAATTTACTATCCTTATGCATACAGACGAGGTTAAAAAACTTATAATTGACCTTTCCGAAGTGGACTATTGTGATAGTTCTGGATTAAGCGCCATTTTGTTAGCTTTCCGTATATTACAATCGAATGAAGGGCAAATTAGAATTGCTTCGCCAACAAAAAATGTTAGAACGCTTATTGAAATTTCACAACTTGATAGGGTCTTAAAAATTTGTAATTCTGTTGATGACGCCATTAAGGATCTGGAAAATATTTAGTTCTGTGTAATATCATGTTATGCTTATTGTCTTTCCCTGAGTTATTATTCTTTTCTGTAAAATTTCCTTCTTTCAAATGATATTTTAAATAAATACTGATCAATTTTTTGTTTATTGAACAATGATTTCAAAAGAAGTTTTAAAGAGAATTCAACTTGTAGTATTAGACCTGGATGGTACAATCCTGGATGACAATGGAAATCTTCATCCGGATACTGTTGTTCTTGTAAAAAAGTTGAAAGAACTTGGAGTTAAGTTTTCCATTGCAACCGGAAGATTACATAATGCAACTGTAAGTTATGCTCAAACTCTTTCTATAGAGGAACCAATAATTTCGCTGGACGGTACCTTAATTAAAAATTATCTTACTGATAAAATTATCTATCAATCAGCAATACCGGAAAGGATTGTTGTAAAAGCAATTTCACTTGCCGATCGTTATTTCCTTAAGATTGCTCTTTGCCATGGCGATGCAATTTATTATACAGAGGAAAACTCGTTAATTCCAAATCTACTGGAAAAGTTCGGAGCTAAATACGAAATTGTTAATTCATACAACGGGATAATTAACAAAACACTTGAAATTGTAATGACAAGCGATTATAGTAATATGCTTAGACTGGCTGCAAATAAACTATCTTTCCCGTTTACTTTTGGTGTAAGAACATCATTTTATAAGGCGCAAAGTCATGGCGGTATTTATTATCTTGAAGTAAGAAAAATGGGTTCTAATAAAGGAGAAGCGTTAAAAAAACTTTGTAAGCATTCGCATGTAAAGATAAAGAATACAGCTGTTTTAGGCGATTGGTATAATGATAAATCATTATTTGAAACAGATGCATTAAAAATTACTGTTGCTAATGCTGTTCCGGAAATTAAAAGATTATCCGATATGGTAACAAAGAATTCCAATAACGAAGGCGGGGTGAACGAATTCTTAAAATTATTACTTAAATCGAAAAGTTGAAGCTAATGAACCAGAATAAGGCGGCAAAACTTAAACAGAGTCTAAGAATAAAATTTCTTATAATTCTTACAACTATTGTTTTGATAGTAATGATGTTTCCCCGGGGCGAATCAATTGAATCCGAGGTTACAGTAGGTTCAGTATGGATTCAGGATGATCTAATTGCATCTACAACTTTCGAGATTCTTAAGAGTAATGATATTTTTGAAAAAGAGAAGATTCAAGCAGCCAGCCGTGTTCAACCTATTTTCTTAAGAGATAATAGCGCCTCATCAATAAGTATTGATTCAATAAAAAAGTATAATTCTCTCATTCCAAAGCTTGTTTCTGCAAAACAAAAAAATGAAGAATCATCTCATAATACTTTTCTTAGCGATAATTCGTTTAATATATTTCTTCAATTTAAGAACAAACCGGCAACATTTAAGAATGTTAAAACATATTCACTTACAGAAATTTTACGGCTTTCCAAAGAAATCTTAGATAGAATTTATCAAAGAGGGTTGTTAAATCTTTCATATAAAGAAATAAACAAAGATAGTATTTCAGTTAGGGATGGAAAATTTGAACGTGTTTTTCCTAAAACCCTTTATCTTGATAGAGAAAGCGCAAATGAATACCTCAACAATCTACTTAAAATTAATATTGGTGATAATCCCGAAATTAATGAAGCACTTACAGAATATATTTCATTTTTCTTAAAACCTAATATTATTTACAGTTATGAATTAACAGACGCAGCGATACGGAATGCTAAAGATAGAGTCCCTCGTAATATTGGAATAGTAAACGAGAATGAAAGAATAATTGCCAAGCACGATAGGATAACTCCCGATGTTAAATTAAAGATTGATTCATACCGGATTGCAAAAGGTGAAGAAATTGGTTTCTGGAGTAATATTACTCAGGGCCTTGGTAAATTTATTCATATATTAATTATCCTTCTACTCCTTATCATTTATATCTATCTATTCCGTAAGAGAATATTTAGTGACAATCTGAAAATACTTTTGATAGCGATAATTATTCTCTTCATCAGTTTCCTTACATACCTTATTTACTCTTTAAATGTATCTGCCCCTGTTGAATTACTTGTGGTTGTTCCGGTTGCTTCAATGCTTCTAACAATTATATTCGATTCGCGAATCGGTTTTTACGGAACAGTTGTTATATCTCTAATTGTTGGCGGGTTGAGAGGAAATGACTACGCATTCGCATTAATGAATATAGTAGCCGGCGGCTTATCGGCTTATACGGTTAGAGATATTAAAAATAGAACGCAGATCTTTAGATCTTTCTTCTATATTCTTATCGGTTATGTCGTTAGCATTATTGCTTTCAGTCTGGAACGTTTTGCATCATTCGACCAGATGTTAACAAGCTTTGCGTTTGCTACATCCAATGCTCTTATAAGTCCTGTTTTTACTTATGGCTTAATTATCTTTATCGAAAGAATATTCAATATTACTACCGACTTAACATTACTTGAGCTAACGGATTTTAATCACCCTCTATTAAGAGATTTGGCACATAAAGCACCCGGAACATTTAATCATTCTATGTTACTTGGAACAATGGCAGAAACAACCGCAGAGGCAATAGGTGCTAATCCAATATTAGCGAGGGTGGGTGCATATTATCATGATATTGGAAAATCTCTCGACCCGGAAAGTTTTGTCGAAAATCAGATTAATTCCGAAAATATTCATGAATCTTTAACGCCGCAGCAAAGCGTGGAATTAATTCGTAACCATGTAATTAAAGGAATAGAGATTGCTGAGAAAAACGGTTTGCCTAAAGAAATAATCGATTTTATCCCTATGCACCACGGAACGATGATAATAACATATTTTTATGAAAAGGCAAAACAACTTTATGGCGAAGAACACGTTGAAATTAATGATTACCGTTATAAAGGACCCAAACCAAATACAAGGGAAACTGCTCTTCTAATGCTTGCCGATGCTTGCGAATCTACCGTACGCTCATTAGCAGAAAGCGACTCGCAAAAGGTTGAGAACATAATAAATAACATTATTAGCGCTCGAATTGATGATGGACAGCTTGATGATGCACCTCTTACTTTTAAAGATATAAGTAAAATAAGAGAATCGTTTTACAAGATATTGATCGGTCAACATCACAAACGTATCCGATATCCGAAACAGGAAGAACTGGAATCCAGTAAGGAAGAAAAATAATTTTTATGGAAGAGTTCTTAAAAGAATATCTTACCATTTTACGCTTCGAGAAAAACCTCTCCGATAATACAATTAATTCTTATCAAAACGACATTAAAAATTTTTTATCATTCTGTAATACAAGCAATATAACCGACCTCAATAATATTAAGGCAAGCGATATTGCAAAATATTTTGAGAAGCAACGTTTACAGGGAAAAGATAGCTCTACTTCTGCGCGTTATATGTCCTCTATTAAAGGATTCTTCGGTTACCTTCAGGATAATAATTACATAGAAATAAATCCAACTGATAAATTATTATCGGTTAAAAAATCCAGGAAATTACCGGCTGTCCTTTCGTTTGAAGAAATTGAAAAAATTTTAGATGCACCGGATACCAACGATTTAGCATCCCTTAGAGATAAAGCTATACTGGAATTATTCTACTCGTCCGGATTAAGGGTTTCTGAGCTAATTAACCTAAAAATAAATGACCTCTTCTTTAATGATGAAGTAATTCGTGTTCTTGGAAAAGGTTCGAAAGAAAGAATTGTACCTGTGGGAACCAGTGCTATTAAATGGATTAACGAATACCTGATTAAAGCAAGACCATCGTTTGAGAAAAAATCTAAAAGCCATCATTATGTCTTTCTGAATAAAAGAGGTTCAAAGTTATCAAGAATGTGGATCTGGAAAATTGTAAATAAATATGCTGAAGACGCGGGGATAAAAAAAGAAATTCATCCGCATACATTCCGGCACTCTTTTGCTACACATCTTCTTGAAGGTGGTGCCGATTTAAGAGCCGTTCAGGAAATGCTGGGACATGCCGATATTTCAACTACCCAGATATACACTCATGTTAACCGTGAATATATTAAACAGGTTCATAAAGAACATCATCCAAGAGGTTGATGATATTATGCCGATAAAGTATTGGAATATTTCTCTTGTTTTTTCTCTATTCATATTGATTGGCTGCGCTCCTGTTAAGAATGAAGATAAACCGGACGGCTATTCAATTTGTCTGGGTGAGTTCATTAAATATGAAGATGCGGATCTATTCAAGTCTAAATTGGATTTTGAATTGTGGGACAAACTAAAAATAGAATCTGTTGAGGATAAGTATTTATTAATCTACGGTAATTATGAATCATCATTCGAAGCCGGTAAAAAAGGGTTTGAACTATTTAGAAGATCATTGATAAATAATTACAAAATTTTATACAAAGAAAAATATGTTTACGATAATTACGCCAACATTCTTTTTATTGGAAGATATCAGGGGCGCCCTTCGGTTTACATTTATAATATGGCTTCAAGGGAATCTAAACTATTCTGGAGCAGGTGGGGACGTAAAGTAATTACATTAAATCACTCTAAAGACCGCAGCTTATCATTTTTTGTAACTGCATTAGGCTATGGTAAAAAGGGGAGCTTCCCTTACGTTAGAGATACAAGAATTTACAGATTTACAGGGGCAGATGAGCTGGTTGAAGAACTTGATGAACTTGGTGATGGTCTTCAGGTTTATACATATTGGGATGCAAAAGATACCTTTAAAGTAAATATCACTAAACCGGATTCAATCAAATCTGATTTACTGTTCCAGGAAATACATTCTTACAACTACCAGGGCAAGACCGGACAGGTTAAGAATAGAACGTTCAGTTTAACTGAAGATGGATTTCCCAAACCACCTGATATTCAGCCGCAATTAATTTCTAATAATAACACCCGGTTAATAAGACTTGCACAGCTTGATTCCGAAATCTATATTTATTTGAAGAACTTAAAAGAAGGTTCAGAATCGATGGTGGGGAATTTTACTGGCAGATTATATAATGCAATATGGTCTTATGATGATAAATACCTTTTCATAATAATCAAGAATAATACGTATTCCAGAGTTACAGCAGCCAATCAACAGGAATTAATGATAATTGATACAGAAAATAAAAAGCTAATAAAAACGTTTCATAGTAATTATTATCAAAATATATTAGCCAACGGAAACTACATCTTTTATGAAACTATTATCGATGGTGAATCGGTGATTTCTGTTTATGATCTTATAAATGACGATATTTACGATGTAATTAAGATGCCGGGCGGCTGTGCAATTAATAACTTAGTTAAGTGAGCAAATGAAAACTTATTTCCGAATATTATACTATATTAAGCCTTACTGGAAGCATCTAACATCATCGGTTATTTTCTCAATTTTTCAGGCGGTTCTGAATGGCGCTTCAATTTATCTTGCCATTCCTCTTCTGGATACTCTATTTCAACAAGCCGGCGTTTCATCTGCAGATTCCTCATCTGTAAGTCAAAAGGTTCAGTCACAATCATCGGGCTCGGTTGGCGGAATAATAAATGATGTAATAAATTATTTTAAGGAAATTATTTTCAGCGGTAATACTTCGGAAATTCTTCTAAAGATATGCATACTAATTGTTATTGCTTTCCTTGGGAAAAATCTATTCGGTTATCTACAGTCTTATTACCTGGCATTTGTAGAACAGGGAATGATCCGCGATTTAAGAAATGAATCTTATAAGCATCTTCACAAATTACCGATGAGCTATTTCAAAAATGAAAAAACAGGTAATCTTATTTCTAGAATTACAAATGATGTTAACATGGTTAACACAAGTGTATCCGCGGTATTCTTAAATATGATCCGGGAACCGCTTACTATCATTGTATTTATTGCTATCGCGGTTTCAATAAGCTGGCAATTAACTTTGTTTTCCCTTGTAGTGTTACCATTTTCTTTAATCATTATTAGCTACATCGGATTAATATTAAGAAAACAAAGCGGTTTACTTCAACAAAAAATGGCCGATATTACTACTAATCTGCACGAAACAATTACTGGTGTAAAAATTGTTAAAGCGTTTGGAATGGAAGAATATGAAAATAAAAAGTTTTTTAGCGAAACTCAGAAATTCTTCAGGCTTGTTTTAAGAATTACACGTATAAGAAATATATCCAGCCCGGTAACAGAGTTTTTAAGTGTCATTGTTGGTGTGGTTATAATTTATTTTGGAGCTCAGCTTGTATTGGTAGATAAGTCAATAAAACCGAGCGAGTTCATAACATTCCTGTTTGCAATCTTTCAACTGATGCCTCCGGTAAAAGAATTGAGCAGTGTAAATAACCGTATCCAGGAATCGAGTGCTGCTGCCGATAGAATTTTTGAAATTCTTGATACTGAACCGAAAATTAAAAATGTTGAGTCACCGGTTTCAGTAAACGGTTTTAATGATAAAATAATATTTGATAATGTTTCGTTTCATTATGATGATTCCGATGAACTTATTCTGGATGGAATAAATCTCAAAGTTAAACGTAGTTCGGTAATTGCGATAGTAGGAAGCAGTGGTGCCGGTAAAACAACTATGGTAGACCTCCTTCCAAGATTTTATGATCCAACTTCTGGTGCAATATTATTGGACGGTGTTGATATAAGAAACATACGAATTGAAGATTTGAGAAAGTTGATGGGAATTGTAACTCAGGAAACGGTTCTATTTAACGAGTCGGTTATTAGTAATATTGCTTATGGACTGGAAGATTGTGATAAAGAAAAAGTAATTGAAGCTGCCAAAGCTGCAAATGCACATAATTTTATTTGCGAATTAAATTATGGATACGATACTATAATTGGTGAAAAGGGAACTAAACTTTCGGGCGGTCAGCGTCAAAGAATTTCAATAGCACGCGCATTATTAAAAAACCCGCCGATAATGATTCTGGATGAAGCAACTTCCTCTCTTGATAATGAATCCGAAGTACTTGTTCAGGAAGCCATTGAACGACTTATGCAGGATAGAACAACTTTTGTAATTGCCCATAGATTAAGCACTATAAGAAACTCGGATAGGATAATTGTACTCGACCGTGGTAAAATTGTTCAGGATGGCAAACATGAAAGTCTACTTGCAGACAACAGCGGAATCTATAGAAAATTGTACGAACTTCAATTTAGAGATTAATCTTGGAAAAAATTTACAATTCTGAAAATAAATTTAACCGCCTGCTTACCGGTTTCGTACTAATTTTTATTGTCAGTCTAACTAACTCCATTTTCTTCAACCAGATTGGCTACTTTGGTGCTTTATTAATACTTCTGATTCAATGGTACAGGACAAAAGAAAACAAATTTTATTTAACGGGATTAGAATTACCATTCATACTATTTCTTTGCGCTGAATTATTGTCTGCAATTTTATCAATCAATCAAGCTGAAGCATTCAGAATATTCTTCAAGCGGCTGGTACTTATTCCGGTTGTCTATGTAATTGCAGCTTCGGCAGATAAACCGGAAAAGGCGAAATTGTTCTTGAAAGTTTTTCTTACTTCGGCTGTATTGACAGTTGTTGTTTATTTAATTGTTGCATACCGACATTACATTTTTCACTTATACCGACTCGAATCGAGGGGTCCTTCTGTGTTTCAATATGTAATGACTGCCGGTGGTTTGATGAGCTTTGTTACTGTAATATTATTCTCATTTGTTATTAATGAAAAAACAAAACTGAAGATAAAAATTCTGATTATATCGGCATTCATAGTCTCGGCAATCGGTTTGATATCGAGTTATACTCGCGCTGCATGGATTGGTGCTATTGCCGGTATTTTATTTATTCTTATTGTAAAACGTAAATGGATTTATTTAGCTCCTCTTATTGTCGGAATCGTACTCCTTATTTTCTTTTCCAAGAAGGAAAGTAATATCCGGATTTATTCATTAAATGATCAATCAAAACTTTTGAGTACAATTACTACAGAAGGACGCGCAGTTAGCATCGAATCGGTTAATGGATTTTTATATGTAGCAGATTATGAACAGGGCGTTAAAGTAATCGATTCAACTGGCAATCTAAAACAAAGGTTAAAAACGGATGCCCCGGCAACAAAAATATTTCGTTGGAATGAAAAATATTTATTGATTTATTTGATCGATTCTAGATTTATTGTTGGGGAATTGGACTCTGACGGAAAACTGCAAATTGTTAACAAATCAGTAACACCCGGACTTACACTCGATCTCGAATTTGATAATGGTACTTTTTATACCGCTGATCTTGATTCCGGACTTACTGTGTATAATAATCCGGTAGATCTTAACAATAGAATCAGATTAATTAATGTTTCCGGCATTGAAAGGGTTCAAGCGGATTCTAATTCAATTGTTATTTACAATTCTAAACATAATCTTCTTCAACTCTATGAGAAAAGAAACAATTATGATTTTCGACCGGCTGATTCTGTAAGTATAATCTCCCCTACATTCCACATGTGGAAATTTGAAAATAGCATTTTTTTCCAAACCGATAATGCATTGCTGCATTATAAAATTAATAAAGGAAAACTGAACCCGGTTAATGAAATCAACCTGAAAGGGATTTTCAGAATGGCTCAAGTAGATTCGGTTTTGTATTGCTCTACTGTCGATGGAAAGTTTTACAAATCCCAATTTGGAGCCGGTAGAAAAGTTGATTTTGTTCTGTTCCGTGATATCAAAAAAA
>JAGVBL010000155.1 GCA_020059785.1 Ignavibacteriales bacterium
AATTATTGCAATAATTGATCTAGGGTCTTTGTCGTATGGCTGAATCTTTAAAACCTGCCCAAAAGAGAATGATGAAAATAGTAATGTAATCATTACTAATAAAGTTAGTTTCTTTTTGTTCATATTTCTTCCTCCTGGTTAGTGTTTGTTTTTTTTCATTATTCCTATTAGATAGAAATAAATTTTAAAGAACTAAATATTATAAAAAGCTTTTAATAGCTTTATACAACTATATTAAAACGAGTTTATAAAGTAAGTCTGATACCGAATTCAGCTGTTAAACCGTATAATTCACTGGTATTAAGAATCTTATATCCATTTACACGATTGTCAATAACTCTATCTTCTTTAATGTTAGATAAATTGCTGATGTTTAGCACCAAGGATAAGTAATTAAAGAGTTCCTGTTTCAAAGCAAGGTCGAATCTAGTGTAACCACTTACTAAATTATCACTTCTTTGACTTGCAGAAAACGAGCTATAGTACTCGGCTTGATGGTACATTGAAATTCTTGCAGAAAAACCTCCTGTA
The DNA here is from genome assembly GCA_020059785.1 of Ignavibacteriales bacterium. Taxonomy (GTDB): domain Bacteria; phylum Bacteroidota; class Ignavibacteria; order Ignavibacteriales; family Melioribacteraceae; genus DSXH01. Next base: position 532 of record JAGVBL010000155.1, read on the forward strand.
TCATAACCAAGGGAAATATTCCCGAAAAACTTTGGTTGATTTTCAAGTTGTTGTTTTCTTTGAACCGGAACTTCAACAAATTGAGCAATCTTCGGGAAAGGAGGAGGTAATACCTGCACCCAGGTGGTATCTATTCTAGACCTAATAAGCCATGTTTCCGATTTAACAAACGATGCATTGTAGCTAAGAACAATATTCTTAAGCAACCCGGGTAAAAATGTAAAATTAATTTGATGTTCAAATTCCAATCCCCATAATTTTGTTGGGTGCGGAGAATTATACGGAACAGTTAACTGATACGTACCGGAATGAAGTGTCTTCCAATTCAATCCAACATTTTCAATCATCACATTTCCGCTTGTATTGAATTGATTCAACATGTGATACATATCTTTAATTTCTTTATAAAAAGCCGAGATTGAAATTAATCCTATTTCGTTTCCATAAAATGATGTATTGATTTCGAAATTCCATGCCTTAGCAGTTTTTAATAGTGGGTTACCAAGAATAAGTTGTTTAGTAGATCCAACTAATGATGGTCTCCATGCAAAATATGAATTAAGACGCATATTAAAATCTGGTCTGGCTAATGATTTGTATGCCGCAAGTCTCACATTCAGAAATTCAGTGGCTTTTATATTCAGATGAAAATTTGGTAGAACAACAGTTTCTTTGTAGGTAGAAGTTGTATCTCTAGTATAATCAGCAGGTACGGGAAATCCGGAAAAATCAACAAGGGAATACTTATTCTTGTAGTCATTATTTTCCGATTCTACTCTTAATCCTGCAATAAATGTAACAGTCTGACCTAATTTTAATGTATTCATTCCGAAGAAAGAGGTAACAGTTTCACTAATATTATAAGAATTTGCGTTTACTGACGGGTCGTTGAAATATTCTTTAGCAACACCGTTCTGATCAACACCTTTTTTATTCAAGTCGTACCATTGACGAAGTTTATCCCTGTTAATTAATGGATACATTTTATATAAATCATACATCTTTCTGGATTCAGGTGTAGAATCCAAAAATTCGCTAAGTGATAAAGTATTTATTCTTGGGTCCGCTAAATATCTTTTGTAGAATGCTTCAAAGAAAGTGCCGTTGAAATTTTTAGCTTTGATTGAACCATCCGCCAATTTTTCGTATGGTCTCCAATAACCAAGATAATAAGGTGAATATAATTCCGTATTTGCATTTGTTCTGGTCTTAGCTTTATAACTTGTACCGAATTTAAATTCTCCGGCAAGGTCATTACTAAATGCATAATTATAAATTGCATTCAAAAATGCTGATTTATCTTTATCAAGATTATTTTGTGTACGATAATAAGCATTATACAAAGTTGAACTTGGGAAATTATTCCAGGCTTGATCAATAATTCTTTCGGGGTTTGTTTTTATTCTAGGAGGATTTTTCATACCCGAAGTGTTGGTAGAAGCTTCGAGAAAATCGAGTTGATAATCGTATGGAAATTTAGAAATGGATTGAGCGAATGATAATCCCCAGTTTATTCTTAAATCCAATAAATTATTATCACCTGTTAATGCGGTATTGAATTGGCTTATTTCCCTTTCTCTATCCCTAAATGTATAAGTAACAGAGCCACCAGTACCTCCACCGGCCGGATAATCTCTTGAATGAAGTAAATAATCTCTATTAGTACTATTAAATACTGTATTTAATTTAATTGATCCTTTATCTGGTGTATTTATGTCAAGCAGTAAACTAAAGCCATTTCTTTTTCTTATTTCATCAGTAAATTCTAGTGTAAAATTGTTTATTACATAATCTGTCTGATTGTTCAATGTCTGGTCATAGTCGAGGTCAATTCGTTCATTGCTTCTTATTTTTTGTTCTATATTACCTGTTAGCTGAACACCAAGTAAATCATCAAAAAATCTTTCTCCATATTTGAATGAAAAATCATATTGACCGAATGATTGCATAAGATCATTATAATTTCCTTTAGCAAGTACATTAATTTCTCTTAATGAAGGAGCTTTCTTGGTTACAAGATTTACACTTCCGGCAATAGCATCTGCATCTTTATCGGCGGTTAATGCTTTAAATAATTCTATTCCGGCTAAAGAACTTTGTGAAATAGTAGAAAGATCGAGTCCTCTGCTGGTTGCATCTGTAGAAGCAATTTTAATTCCATCAATAGTAAAATTTGTATACTTATCTTCCAATCCTCTTAAAATAATTTTGTTAGCTTCACCACCGGAACGAATAATAGAGACACCCGGTAAACGACCGATTGCTTCGGCAGCATTAACATCCGGTAATTCTTTAATTTTTTCTTCTGATACAACATTTACAATTGTGTTGGATGTTAATTGCTGATTAATTGCGGCAGCCTGTCCCAATGCCTGAGCAGTTACAATGACTGTTTCGCCTTCCAAAACATCTGGAACTAATGTAACATTTAATTCAAGAGTGCGGTTATTCTGAATGGTAATTGGAATCTCCTTTGTTAAATAACCAATGTAGGAGACTCTTAAAGTATACTGTCCTTCCGGAATCTTGGCAATTCTATAAGTACCTTCAATGTCAGTTGCACTACCTAATGATGTTCCAAGTATAAAAACATTTGCACCAATCAAACCTTTATTAGTAGTAGAATCTTTTACTTCTCCACGAAGATTCCCCTGTGCAAGAATTGCATTTGAGATAAGTAAAGATAAAAATAAAGTTATCGTAAAGAACTTTTTCATAAAAACTCCCTGATGGGTAATAAATTTAAATTGTAGTTGATAATAGTAAAGTGGATTAATGAATGAGAAGGAAAAATTAAAGCCCACAACTTTTTTCTAGTTGACATGCTCATTAATTTACTCGGATAGAAATAGTTTACTTTATTGTTTACTTTATTGCTAACTAAATCTGCTCAATAAATTTCTAATTGTCAAGCAAAAAAGAAGTACATGTTATTTTTTATGTAAGGAAGAAGTAATAAAAAAGAAAATCGTTAAAAAAACGGACTAAAGCTCAAAAAATGTTTCTGCAAGAAAAATAGCGGAAAACTAATTAAAAACTTCGAACACTAATTTTTCTTATTAAATGAAATACATGTTCCGCGCAAAATAAGTTGAGTATCTATTATAATATTTTTTGTTTCAGTCTCATCAGGTTCTTTAATACTTTTCATTATAAGATCCATTGATGCTTCGCTCAATAATTTTGTCGGTTGATCAATACAACTTAATGGCGGAGAAAGAAAGTTTTGTACTTCAGCATTACCAAAACAGATAATATCAATATCATCTGGTATTTTTAAGCCAACTTCTGCTGCAGCAATATATACACCCAGAGCAACCGGATATGTTACCGTTAGAAGTAAATCCGGTAAGTTCTTTTGATGGTATAATCTCATAAATGCATCATAACCATATTTTTCTCCAAATCCTCCCTCAATTATCCAATCAGAATTAATTTCAATCCCATAGGAATTCATTGCATCAATAAAACCTTGTTTACGGTCGCGTCCAATATTAATATTTGTATAACCGGCAAGATGCCCTATCTTACGATAACCTAATTTAATAGCATGTTCAATTGCTTTGAAGGATCCTTGATGGTCGTTAACAGCAACTGAATTAATTTTTTCGATTTGCGGAATACGATCAATAAACACAATCGGAATTTCTCGTCGTTTAACCATATCAAAGATTTCGTAATTACATGTTTCCTGTGTAATTGAAATAATAATTCCATCGACCTTCATTGCTAATAAAGTATGGATATGGCGCTTTTCCCGCTCGGGATTTTCCTGGGAGACTGTTAGAATGATTTCATAGTTATGTTCAAATGCAACATTATAAATATGTTCAATAATAGAACCAAAAAAGAAATGAGCTATTTTAGGAATTACAACGCCTATTGTGTTAGATTTTCTAGCGGATAAATTGCGAGCCATAATATTCGGCGTGTATCCTAATTCTTCGGCAACTTTTTTTATTAGTTTTGTTGTAGCTGGTGAAATGTCCGGATGATTTCTAAGAGCTTTTGAAACTGTAACAGTCGATACATTTAATCTGCTGGCTATATCATTTAGTGTAATGGCTTTGTCTTTCATAAAATTCTCTACAATCTAAATTTTCGAAAAAATTCTCAACTTAATAAGATTACTTTATGGTTTACTTTATTGATAACGCAACTTCACTAAATTATATGAATTTATCAAGAAGTATTTTGGGGTTTGAGATTGAGGGGAATTAATAATTGTGAGAAATATTAATGGTTAGAATAACAGATAGAAATTATAGTATATAAAATCATCTTGGAAGAATGGCAAAATTTTAACAGATTGCTACGTTAAAATTATAAATCATTTTCTGCTGGAATATTCAATTCCCTATTATTTCGTTATTATAATATTACTTTTTCCAGTTTAGGAATAAATACTTGGTTATTTCTTTTACCTGCTGTTTAGTTAACATATATCAAAAAGATTTTGATATCCTTGATCATCTATGAAAATTCTTTTACCCTCCTATTTATCTCTGCACTTTATAAATTTCATTTATGTAAAAGAACGGCGAATCAAAAATTGTTTCGAATAAAATTTCTTCTGTCCATAAAAATCTTTATTTAATATTACCGGATTCTTTTACTTTAGTTTTGCTTCTATTATCTATTATTCTTTTTGCTTTCAGCAATACATTATTGATAACAGTAATATTTTTAGTCTGATTACCGGTTATCTCTAAAAATGTATTTGCATTAGATAAAAGCGATGATGATTCTATTATTCCATCTCTAACATTATGAAATGAGATTACCTTTTTAGCTTGTAAGTCCGAATCGGTTTTTAGTCCTGTTATTTTTATCTCTTTTACATCATCAGCAATTATAGCCGGACGTGCATCAGAGTTTTTTAAGCGGAGTTCAACATTATTCAAATTAATATTCTCAGAATGTCTGATAAATAAACCAAATGAAGGCAGATTTCCCCATTTTGTACTTTCAGGGTAGTGATTTTCAAGTTCGGGTAAAATTTTATTTGCATCTTCTATGGATCCGCCGCCGGGGAATTCGATTGAAATATTATTCAGAGAAACATTTTCAACATAATGTCCCGGAATTCCTGTTATAGAACAACCGATTGGTGATTGAACATTGGTAGCAATTACATTACTTATTATAACATCTTTAAAAATGCCGACACCCGGCTCCGGTTGATCATCATAAAACTTGCGAGCCCGGTTCCCAAGACGCATATATATAGGAACATGTGTTCCTTCGATTCTAATATTGGAAATTGTAACCCCTTCAAGAATTCCTCCATCTACCATACCAAGTGTAATACCGCTTATTCCTTTTGGATGTCCGTATATTGGTTCTGTATCATTAGAAGGTTTTACAACAATATTTGAAATAGAAATATTTCTAAATCCTCCATGAGATTCAGTTCCAAGTTTTAATGCATTACAATGACTGCTTATAACGCAATTAGTAATTACAACATTTTCGGTAATGCTAAATGAAGTACTTTTTAATGTAATGCCATCGTCATCTGTATCACCAATACAATCTGAGATTATAACATTTTTACATCCGTCAATGTCCATCATATCGTTATTTTGATTTGCATGATTATAAACTCTAATTCCCCTTATAAACAAATCTTCGCATGCTAGATACTGCTGCATCCACATTGCTGAGTTTTGCATTGTTACATCTTCAATCTTTACATTTTTACACTCAACAAAACGAATTACATAAGGACGGTTTTTATAACGTTCCGGTTTTTCTCTTGTTGTAACTTTGAAAGCACTACCCTGTCCATCAATAGTACCTTCACCTCTGATCGAAATATTCTCGGCTCTCTCTGCATAAAAAATTGAGTGTTTAAGAAAAGCGTCATTATAAGATTTCATTTGCGGAATAAATTCATTGTAGTCTGCGATATTCGTGCTGCCAAGAATAATTGCCCCGGCAGATAGATAAATGCTTACATTACTTTTCAGAAGAAGTGAGCCAGTAAGATATTTACCTGATGGAAAATATACGGTTCCACCGGAAACGGAACAAAAGTCAATTGCTTTCTGAAGCGCCTCTGTTTCGAGTCTGTTTCCATCTCCAGTAGCACCGAAATCCTTAACATTATAGATATTCAGTGAATTTAATTGTGCAAAGAGAGTTGTTGAAAGTAATAAAAGTATAATAATTAATTTGAGTGTTTTCATATTAATTTTTTGTTAGTGAATATTTCATTTCTTGTCATTTACAATTCCTTGAATAATTACTAACTCCTGAAATGAATTAGTACTGAAACACTTTTCCATCTGCTAAAACTTCCTGGGTTACTTTATCAAAGGTTACGAACTTTTTTGTTCTCAATGCTGCTGTAACCATAATATTAGCAACGGAATGATCATAACCGGCTTCAACCGGTGCATTAGGTTCCTTGCGTGAACGGATAGATTCCATCCAGTTTAACATATGAAGCGAAGTCATAATATCCGCACCGGTATTTGCTGCTGTTTCAACTTTCACATCAGCAACTGATAAATCAGCTTCCGGAAGTAAGTTCGGTTTCATATTCATTGATTTTGCATACTGTTCGGTTAACCCACCTGTTGGTGTAACTTTATTTGTGTCCAGGTTTAATTCGCCGCCATTAGAATAATAAATTTCTTTTACTCCCCCGGCTGAATTAAACATGCGTGAAGAATATAAAACCTGAAATCCTTTCGATAAATCATCTTCCGGACCGTAGTCAAATACTGCAGTCATAGCATCATAATTTTTCCTTCCATCATTCCACATATAAATACCGCCATTTGCTGCAACACTTCTAGGGAATTTAAGTCCGCTGAACCAGTGAACCGTATCAATTTGATGAGCCATCCATTGACCGGGAATTCCTGATGAGTAAGGCCAGAATAATCGATACTCAATATACTTGCGTGCATCCCAGTGTTCATAGGGACGATTCAAAATATAACGTTTCCAATCAGTATCAGATTCTTTAATTGAAGAAACAAGTTCGGGTCTGCGCCACCTACCCGGTTGATTTACATTCCATGTCATTTCAACCATTTTAATATCACCAAACTTTCCGGACTTAATAAAATCAACTGCCTTATGATAATTCGGTCCGCTCCTTCTTTGAGATCCGATCTGACAGATAATTCCGGATTCTTTTACTGATTTAAGTGCAAGACGATTATCCTCCATTGTTTCAGCAAACGGTTTTTCTACATAAACATCTTTCTTATTCTTTGCTGCTTCTACAGTATGAAGTGCATGCTGAAAATCTGCAGTAGATATAATAACTGCATCAATTTCTTTATCTGAATAAAGCTCTTCATTATTCAAATATGTTACAATTCTCTTTCCATAATCTTTTTGGAAGAACTCGACACTCTCATTTCTTCTTCTATTCCATATGTCCGAAACGCCTTTTATTTCGAAATTCATTTTATCAGCATAATTCATGAATGCTGGAATTAATGACTGGCGAGCACGATCCGAAAAGCCAACAATGCCTACAATCACTCTATCATTCGAACCGATTATCCTTGCATAACTTTTAGAATTCACACCCAAAGAACCAAATGCAACTCCTGCTGTTGCCAATACCGATTTTTTTATAAAATCTCTTCTAGTATTTTTCATTGGTGATACTCCTGTTATTCTATTTCTCTAATTTTTATATTCATAAAAGAAACCGCATCGCCGTGATCCTGAAGAAGAATATGTCCTTCGGTCAGCCCTCCAAAGTTTTTCCAGACACTATACTTGCTGTAAGCTACAAGTGCACGCCACATCTGGGTATTCCGTTCATATTCAACAACCTTAAAACCGTTTAGCCAGTGTTCTACATTATTACCTTTAACAACAATTCTTGCACGATTCCACTGACCGATTCCGTTAAATCTTTTACCGACCGGTGCAATCAGGTCATAAAGTGCGCCTAATGTTCTATTGCCCGCAACACCAAGTTTTGCATCGGGATGTTTTGCATCATCAAGAATCTGAAATTCACAACCGATTGCCGAACCTTCTCCTTTATTTAATTCCGGATCTACAAAATATTTTATTCCACTGTTGGCACCTTCAGTAATTTTGAAATCAACAATCAGTTCAAAGTTCTTATATTTTTTTGTCGTAATAATATCACCGCCGTTTCTCGATTCAGCTCCGCCTGATGAAATTACATTAAGCGTTCCATCTTTTATTTCCCAGCCATATTCAGGAAATTTATCTAATTTAGCTCCGCGCCAACCTTCTGTTGTTTTACCATCCCAGAGTAATTTCCAACCGTGCTCTTTTTCATAATCACTTATTGTGTTTTGAATGTAATTGTACTGAGGAATATTTTCTGGGGGAGATTTGTACTTATCCGGGTTTTCAGTAATTATTCTGATATTCCTCCACATAACTTTAATCCCATTTTTTGTCCGGTCATTTTTAATATCATGAACCTGTAAAGCAATAAATCCATCCTTAGTGATGTCATCAATTATATCTGCACATGCAATTCCGTTTATCCATGTTCGGATTGAGTTTCCGATCGCTTCTACACGAACTTTATTCCACTCACCATTTTTGAATGCCTTTCTACCAAGAGGATTTTCATCGAGAGTATAAAGCCAGCCGCGTCTGGCTTCATCATAAATTCCCCCGCTCCATGCTCTTTCAGATGGATCAATTTCAACCTGATAACCATGAACTCTTCCATTCATATAATCCGGGTTGCTTTGGCTTCTAAATTGCACTCCGGTATTTAACTGCGGATCCGTCTTGATTTCAAATTCGAGTATGAAATCAGAGAATTTTTCTTTAGTACATAGGAAAGAATTCGGAGATCCAACTACAGCTTCACCAACAAGGGTTCCATCTTTTACATAATATTTAGCATAACCATTAATTGGATCCCAACCGGATAGGTCTTTTCCGTTGAATAGATACTTCCAGTTTTCCTGAGCTGATAATGATAACATACCGATCATAATAAAGAATAAGATTAAAATTCCTTTTGCTTTCATTTCTTTAATACCCCTTTATTTTTTATCCAAATTAATTTTTACAGTATATACTTGCCCTTTACCTGTTTTATCAGTTCCGAAGAGAATGTATTTACCATCCGGACTAAAGTGAGGATGAGGGTGTCCTTTCTGTTCATTCCATGTAGAATTATGTCTGTATAATTTTTCCTCTTTTAGAATTTTATCCCTATCAAATTCCCATAGGGTTAATATCATTCCGTTATTCTGATCAGCTACCCAGTGTTTATTATCTTTGAATACTTGCGAGTGCGCTGGACCAACGGGGACTTCGAACATGAAATTATCGGAACCGTCATACTTGCATGAACCTAAAAACTGTTTCCCTTTATTCGGACCGAACATATAACGGGCAGAGTAGCCTATTCTTGAGCCGTCATAAAACCAGAATTCATGTGTTCGATGAATACCAAACTCTTGAGGAATAACCGGATTTCCGGTTTCTCCATTTATATTAACCCACCAGATTCTTATAGGAGTATTTCCTACTGTTCCTGTTCCTCCTTCTCTATATTGATGCTGCCATGCATAAATAATTATTGAAGGATCAGTTGGTGAAGCCTGAAGATGATTAATTGTAAATCCGTAATCCGGTGTAATCTGCTTTATTTCCGAATTAGAGAGATCGAATCGCATAATTGCAAAAGGACCGGTACTATGCTCAACAGAGTAACCAGGATTTTTATTTATTGAATAGACAAGATACTTACCATCGCATGTAACCGTGAAAGAACGGATATCAATTTTATTATCCGAAAATACAATACGGTTTTCCATTGTTATATAATTTAACTCATGCACAGTATTATCAACTTCGTACCAAACCTTTTTTAGTTTTGGCAAATGCCATACAGTTCCGACTCTACCGCGGTGGTTTGTTAATTGAGTTATTGTTCCATCGATAAGGTTTAATCGGAAAAGATTTACTCCACCGGCACGTGTAGAATAAATCAACACATTATTTTCATCGATAAACGATTCTACATTAAAATAGAGATGCCAGTTTTCATACATTTCCGAAGTCCATTTTGTAATTTCGTAACCGAACTCTTTATCAATCCATGTTTCTTTTTCGCTTTCCCATTTTTTACCAACATAATAATTTTCTAAACCATTTTTTTTCAAGCGGAATTGTACCGGAGTATCAATCCATATCTCCTCATCTATTCCAATAATTTTTAGCGGAGAGTATTTTATTTTCTTTCCATAAATTACTGCTGCATCATCAAGAATTTTAAAACCGGAGCTATTTTTCACTTTCACATCTTTTACAATTCCATCATTACTAACAAGTAAAAGCAATTGAACATCACCTTCAATATTCTTTTCGATTGCTGCAGCCGGATATATAAATTCCGGTTCATACTCAATTTGGGGAACTTGTTTTGAAACGGTGCTGCATGCTATTAATCCTGTGAAAAAGGAAAAAAGTATTACTAGATTAATTTTCATTATTCTCTCTCGACTCAATCACTTTTGCTTGATCTTTTCTATATCTATTATTAATACTTGTCCTGGTATTAACGAAAGATTTATCCTTTGACCAACATGGGTAATTTTTATTTTTTCTTTAGAAAGTATTTCTCCTTTCTTATTCTTTAATAGAAGATTATACTCTCCATTCTGCAATTGCCAGACTCTTGCAACGATATTGATTTTATTTTGATTGAACAAATAAGTTTCAATTGAGAGCCGTTCTTTTTGAGATTCTGTTACAAGTGCTGTAAAATTATTATTAGTATTTTCCCAGGAAACAGCATAGTAGGGCGAACTTCCTTCGGGTGTACCATCACCGGTAAGCATTGCTTTAAGAAGGTCTGCACCTTCGGTTCTAACTCTATCTGTGTGCAGGACTAAATTAGTTCTTAAAGGAGTATTGTAACGTACTTCTTCGAGAGCATTGTTCAAGCCATCAACAAGAAAATTGTAGTCTTTACTTATTCTGAATTTTGTGTAATCATTTCCATATTTAAGAAGTATCGAATCATAAGCACTGTTCTTAGAAACGAGCCGCCATTTACTAACAACTTCCCAAAAATTCTTTTTACTTATCATTATCTTAACAGCCCATAATTCACTTCCAGGTTTTGCATTTATGTCATTAATC
>JAGVBL010000010.1 GCA_020059785.1 Ignavibacteriales bacterium
TCCCGACTATGTCCATGGGATTTAAGCCGTAGAAAGGTTCGCTATTGACTTCCCTAAATAACTGGTAACTCGTTTCTAAATCACTCGATATATAATAATTTCTTTCAAAATATTCACTACAATATTTCTTCAATGAAAATTCACACCCGAATTCAACAAGTATAATTATATCGAAGTTGTATTTTTATAGTTGCTCGTTTTTACTTTATAGATTATTATGACTACTTTGAAGAAGTGATATAAGATAGTATAATGATTAATTCTTTTGAATATTTCCCAACTAGAAAGAACCCATTTCCATTTATGCAATAACGGAATTTAGAATAAATGCCAGAAGACCAGAACAAAGAATCTGAACAAAATAAAATTGATCCAATCTTAGTCTATCTCGATGAAACCGGTGATCATTCTCTCGAAAAAATTGATAAAGATTTCCCAATTTTTGTTTTAACGACTTTTATAGTTCGACAATCAGTTTATGTCAATGAAATTATTCCTAAAGTATATCAGCTAAAAATTAATAACTTTGGACACGAGGGCGTTATCTTACATTCCAGAGATATTCGTAAAGCTCAAACCCCTTTTGAATTCCTGTTGAATGTAAATAAAAGAGAGCCGTTTCTTAATTCAATTTCTGAATTAATTGGTAATCTCAATTTCAAATTGATTGTTTCGGTTATCAAAAAAGAAAAACTAGTCAAGCAATATGCAAAACCATTCAATCCCTACGAACTTGCTCTTAAATTTAATTTAGAAAGAATAATTGCTCTTCTTAATCAAATCAAGCAAACAAAAGTCCGCTTAGTTGCTGAATCTCGCGGCAAGAATGAAGATGATGCGTTGCGATTAAGTCTTTATGAAATGATACGAGAAGGAACTGAAAGAATTAGTAAAGAGGAATTTAGAAAGATTGAATTTATTCTGACTTTTTTACCCAAGTCTAACAATATCGTTGGAACGCAGATTGCTGATCTTTGCGGTTATCCCATTGGTCGTCACATTCTTAATCCGGGAAAAGAAAATAAACCATTCGAAGTTATCAAATCGAAAATATTAGGTAAGATTAATGGATTGGAATGTTTCAAGGTATTCCCATAAAAAGCAAAAGGCACCGAAATTCATCAGTGCCTCTAACCGACCGGGCATTCCCAGTCCCTTATAAAACCGAACTAAATTTATATCTTGCTTTACAGATTGTCAAGCAAAATCATAATCAATAATTATTTAGAAAATAATCAAATTCTTAAATTACTTTCTAATCTTCTCAACAATTTTCTCACCGGTTCTTCCAACTACATATCCACCCAAACCAATTTGTAATAAAGTCCATGCTTCATTACTCAGCCGAAATGCAAGCCAACCAAAAGAATCACACACAACTAGGATAAGAAAAGTAAGCATTGTAATTGGTCTCCAATTTCTCTGCAGCCAGCTTTGTCCTTTCGCTTCCGCCTCAACAATTCTTCCCTGAGAATCTAGTAATTTACTCTCATACTCAAGAGCTTTAGCGAGGAACTCATTCTCAATTTTTGTCATCTCGTTTTGAAGTTTTCCTCTCTCTTCATCAGAAGTAGAAAGATTATCAATCAAATCGGTAATCGGTTTTACTATACCGCTTAAAAAATCTAATACTCCCATTTTAATCTCCTTCTTTATCTAAATGCTGATGACTGACAGCCGAAAGCTTAATATTGTAAATCTCTCGAATAATATTCTTCTCAACTTCACTCAACTTATTATGCAGAACTTCAAACCGGGACAAATAATTTTTCTCAATCGAAGACGATTTCTTTTTCGTCTCATCAACATCTTTTTCAATTCTCTTAATCCTGGACCAGAAAAGAAAATTCACCAAGCTTAAAAGTCCTCCAATTATCCAGATGTAAATCTTTTCACTCATTTATTATCCAACTACTTTTAACCGATCACCAATTACTTTCTCATAAACTGTTTTCCCATGAACCTTTTTCGAAATCATCACATCCTTACGATTCAATTCACCATTCCAAGAAACATGAATCCATTTTCCGAATTCATAAATCAATTGATCAAATGATAATTCTTGTATGATTGTGTTGAACACATCAATTAAATTCATTGAATGGACAACGAAGTCGGCAGCTTTTCCTTCGAGATGTTGAGAATTAAATCTCCCGCCAACGGCAGCATTTACATCAAATGAACGAAAACCAGAATTAATAAAAATTGGCACATTGATAATTTCTCTCAGAGGTTGTAAAACATTCACACAAAGCAATCTCAAGTTCTCAATCTGTTTTTCATTCGGTTCATTCTTATAACCATGCCTTTCCGCTTCTTGCGAAATTGTAAATTCATTAAGATAAAAACTTGCACTGAGCTTAGTCGAAGTGTTATCAGACAATTTCATTTCTTCATTCCTTCAATTCTCAATTCCAAACTCTCAATTCGCAATTCTAACTTCACTGTAATTCACTTTACATCAGATAGAAGATTTCATGGATCAACAAACCTTTTGTGGGAGGTCTCAGCTCA
>JAGVBL010000071.1 GCA_020059785.1 Ignavibacteriales bacterium
CATTTTTGCCATCAAGATCAACAAGAGTAAATTGAGGTGCCGGATCACTTATAAGATCTTTGCTTAACTTGGCCATTAGTTTTGCAGTGGCTGCATCTTCAAATTTCTTAAAGTAAGACTCAAATTCATTTTCCTTTCCGCCGGTTTTAACATATGCTTCCTTTAGCATCTCCTTCATATTACCGGTACTAACAGCTTTCTTAAAAAATTCTTCAAGTTCTTTTTTTGCAACATCATATTTACCATTTGCAAGTAAACCTGAGACATATCTTTCATTCAATTCCGGTTCTTCTTTGTTTGTTAATTGGACAGCTTCAGTTAAAGCTTTTTCAGCTTCTGCATTTTTATTCTGTTTTAGCAAAATTGCTCCATACGTATCCATTACCATACCTAAAGAATACTTACGAGATTTTTCCCATTCCTTTGAAGAATAGAATTGTGGTCGTTTACCTTTCGGTTTTGCAACTTCGTCCTTTGCTAACTGAATCCCCTTTAATGCAAGTTCTTCGGCAATATTTAAATTTTCGTCCTTTTCGTAAAGAGACCATGCTAATGAATTATACATTGTTGAGCTTGCATTTGAGTAGGATTTTAAGAACTCAACAGCCTTAGTAATATTATTTTCTTTCTGTAAAGATGATATAATATCATTGTACATGTAATTGATATAAGAATAATTCTGATTATTGACATCGATCTTTGGATACGTACTTTCGAAATTCATTAAGAACTCGATTTTCTCTGCGGCAGTCTTCAGCAGCCGAAACTCCTGAAATTTTAGAGCAGGAATAAATTTACCATTGGGAAATTTTTCTTTGTATTCTTTTTCTAACGCCATCGCTTTATCTAACATTCTATTTGATCTGTATAGACTCATCAATTGCCATGTGTCATCCTCGTTGCTTGAAACCGTTTTTTCATACTCTTCTATTTCTTTTGTAATTAACTCGTCAGCATTTTCCTTGTTAACATTTCTGATTAAGTATAGATAGATGCTAATAAAGTCTTTCTTGCTTGCGGGGAATAATTCGAATTCTTTCTTAATTAAACTATACGCAGTGGGCAGATCCGGATCCAGTTCAAATGCTTGAAACCACGAAGCATATCCCATCGCTAATCCTGCTGAACTATATTTCAATGTATTTCCTTTTGCATCGAACAAACTAACCATATATAATTTCTTGTTATTATCATCAAATCCTTCTTCGCCCTTAAATCTTATTACAATTCCGGTAGTAGTGTCGGTAGTTGTAAAACTGCCCGTCCAAACGTTCCCCTTTTTAATAAGATCATACTCCTCTGTTAAGTCTATGTTTTTACTGTATTCGGAAACATATGCTTTAACCCATGTAGATTTTTCTAAAATTGTATTTTGGGGATTATAAGTAATTGTGATTTTTGCACCCGGTACAGGTTTTTCTGGTGAAAACGAAAAATTCTTGTCGCCGGCAAATATTATTGAAGTAAAACAAACTAATACGGTTAGCAAGGTTATTGCGGATTTTAAACGTTTCATCTTTTCGCCCCATTTATTTTTTGGATTTAGTGTTTCTTTAACTTGAATAGTGGCTTATAAAAATAAGTATAATCATTGCTTGCTACAACTTACATAAGGGGAATTTATTTTCATTATTAATTGTTTTAGATGTCTGAAAGGGGAAAATTTATGCAAACAGAAACAAAGTATTTTACACCTTCCGAAGCTGTAAGGACTTTACCGCTTGTAAAAAAAATTGTTTACGACATTTTAAGCGATGCTACGGAATTACGGATTATTACTTCCAGCATTGCTACAAATGTTGATAACGATCCCGACGTAAAAAGACTTACACATAACATAGAGGGATACCTCAGAGAGCTGGAAGAGATTGGCTGTTACTTTAAGGACTGGAATTTCCAGTTAGGACTTGTTGATTTTCCTTCCATGATAGATGGTAAAGAAGTAATGTTATGCTGGCGAAGTGATGAAGAGAGTATCGGATTTTATCACGGAACTGATGAAGGGTATGTTGGCAGAAAACCAATTCCGGATGAATATTTCAAATAAAAAGTCCGCCCATGTAAGAACGGACTTTATGGAAATTCCAATATAAGTTAATTCTTATGTTCTTCTATTCTGTATGTATGTGTAATTTCAACTGCTTTCTGAAGCATTGCCGTAACACTGCAGTAGGTCTTTAACGAAAGTTCTATTGCTCTTTCAACGGCTTCTTTAGGTATCTCTTTTCCGTAAAAAACATACTCAAGATTAATCTTTGTATAGACTTGCGGGTGAGTTTCCTGAACATCTGCAGTAATATTCATTTCGAAGCCATCCAGATTTATTTTTTTCTTTTTCAGAATAACTGCCACATCGCTACCTGTACATCCGGCTAATGAAAGCAGAATTAATTCTTTAGGTCTTATGCCGGCATTACTTCCGCCAAACTCTTCAGGTCCATCCATAACAACCCAATGATTAGAATCGGTTTTACCCATAAAGGTTACACCCTGAATTTGCTTTACTACAGCTTTTTTAGTTGCCATTCATTTCTCCATTTTAATTTTTTCTAATGGTAATATGATGAAGAATCAACAACAAAGTTTCAAACAAAATTAAACACCAATATCTTCATACCATAGTTGCGGATTATTTTTTATAAAATCCTCCATCATCTTAATACATTCGAAATCGTTCATAATTTCCAGTTCAACACCGCAAGAACGGACATAATCTTCCGGTCCTTTAAAATTTTTGTTTTCGCCAATAATAATTTTGGGAATCTTATAAAGTAATGCAGTTCCGCTGCACATATCGCATGGGGAAAGAGTAGAATATAAAACAGCCCTCTGATAATCTTTGGCGCTTAATCTTCCGGCATTTTCAATACAATCCATTTCTGCATGAAGTATAGCACTCCCTTTTTGAACACGTCTGTTATGTCCGCGTCCAATAATTTTTCCATCAATAACCAGAACAGAGCCAATCGGTATTCCGCCCTCTTCATAACCTTTTTTTGCTTCTTCAATTGCTGCTTTCATAAAATTGTCTGTCATAGGTCTACCTGTTTTATTTAATTAATACGGATAAAAAATGTAAAACAAAACTGAGAATACAAAGAAGATCCACATCCCGTTTGAAACCTGTCTTATTCTTCCGGCAAAAAACATTGTTAAAGGATATACAACGAATCCGGCTGTCATTCCTATTCCCAGGTTATAAGTAAAACACATTAAAATCATTGTCACAAATACAGGGATCGATTCTGCAAGGTCATCGAACTTTAAATTGGTAACCGGACTTATCATTAGCAAACCAACTATTATAAGAGAAGAGCCATAAGCATAAGCCGGGATTGCCGAAAAGAGGGGTGCAAAAAAAAGCGCAGTTAAAAATAGAAACGCTGTAACAAGCGATGTCAAACCGGATTTTCCACCGGCTTCAATTCCTGTAGCTGATTCTATATATGTTCCGGTAGTAGAAGTACCCAACAGCGAACCGGCTATTGTAGCAAGTGCATCGCACAACATAGGTTTTTCAATTTCCGGCATGTTTCCATTTTCATCAAGCATTTTAGCTTTATAGCCCAACCCAAGAAGCGTTCCCATTGTATCAACAAAGTCCATTACAAATACAACAAGCACAACCGAAAAGAATCCCCAGCTTATTGCGCCCAATACATCAAGTTGTAAAAGAACCGGACTTATATCCGGCGGTAAACTTATAATCTTTTCCGGGAAAGGAGAAACCTTAAAAATAAATCCGATCAATGCTGTAACTAATATTCCAATAAGAATTGAACCGTTGATTTTTTTTATCATTAAAATTCCAATAAGCAGAAAGGAGAAAATACCGAGCAGAACCGCGGGATCTTTAAAATTTCCAACATGAACAGGTGCACCGGGTACACCAATCTTTACTATTCCTGTTTCATTCAATCCGATAAATGCAAGGAACAATCCTATTCCGGCAGCAAATGCAATTTTTAAGCTTTCGGGTATTGAGTAAGCAAGCCAGCTTCTTACTTTAAATATTGTAAGAATCGTAAATAAAACACCACCTATAAAAATTGCACCAAGTGCAGTCTGCCAGCTGTAACCCAATACGTTAACAACAGTATAAGCGATGAATGCATTTTCTCCCATGTAAGGTGCAATTGCAAAAGGACGTTTTGCATAAACTCCCATCAATAAAGTTCCGAAGAATGCGCTAATTATTGTTGCAACCATCGAAGCGCCGAAAGGCATTCCCGCAGCTTCCAGTATTTTAGGATTTACGATAATTATGTAAGCCATCGTAATAAAAGTTGTTGCACCCCCAATTATTTCCTGTTTAACCGAAGTTCCAAGACGATTGAGCTCAAAATATTTTTTTAGCATCACTCCCTCTCAGTTGAATAGTTTTCCATTAAATAAAATTGATTTGTTCGCTAACAAGAAAATTTTATTTCCTGAATAAGTATAAAATTATCGAAATGATAAGACTTAGTAATATTGATGTTACTATAGGGAAATAAAAAGTGAAGTTTTTCCCCTCTATTTTAATATCGCCGGGTAATTTACCAATAAGGGGAATTTTATCCCAATAACTAACCGCCAAGCCGGCAACAACTAAAATTACTCCGGTTAGAATTAAATATTTACCGAGTGATTGGAATTCATTCATAATAAAAAGCGTTTTTAATAAATATAAAATAATTAGTGCCAATTTGCATTAAGGTTTTCATCTGATAATAAAGCTTATTAGATTACATCAAAAAAATATTTAACTATGATACAAAGCAAACCTACCAAACACATAGACTTAATAGGATTTCCGATGGATCTTGGAGCCGACCACAGAGGTGTGGACATGGGACCATCAGCACTTAGAATAGCCGGAATTCATAATAAACTTACAAACCTTGGATATACCGTATCCGATCTTGGCGATATTTCAATCCGCAATCAGGAAATTCAGCAGATAAAAAATCCTCAGCTTAAATACCTGGACGAAATAGTGAAGACAACGGATACTCTTGCAAAGAAAGTTGAAAAATCCCTTGCTTCCGATCATTTTCCATTGTGTCTTGGCGGAGATCATTCGATGGCTATTGGTACTATTGCCGGTATTTCATCTTTCTGTAAAAAAAGAAAAATAGAACCTGGTTTAATATGGATTGATGCACATGCAGATTTGAACACAGAGGAAACAACGCCTTCGGGCAATATACATGGTATGAGCGTTGCTGCATCGCTTGGTTATGGCAACAATAAATTAACAGATTTATTCGGATTTTCTCCCAAAATTAAACCGGAGAATGTTGCAATGATTGGCTTAAGAAGTGTTGACCCGGGTGAACGTGAACTTATCAAGAAATTAAATCTGAAGGTTTACACGATGACGGATATCGACCGCAAAGGAATTGGATTCTTGATTGATAAAATTCTTAAGGACTTAAAAACACGTGTTCAACATATACATGTTAGTTTTGATGTTGATAGTATTGATCCGGTTACTGCACCGGGAGTTGGTACTCCTGTTAGCGGTGGGTTAAGTTACCGCGAAGCGCACCTTCTTATGGAATCTATTGCCGAATGCGGATGCATGTCTTCTCTGGAAGTTGCAGAAGTAAATCCGATTCTGGATAATAAAAACCGTAGCGCTGAAATTACAGCGGAGCTTGTTGCCTCAAGTATGGGTCTAAGAATTATTTAATTGTGTAACTCTCCTTTGTATTGTTAGCATAATCAATAATAATTATATTCGGAACAGAAATTGAGGATAAATTTTTTTGAAACTGAAAACCCTTATACCGAAATCGGAAGCAAGAAAAATTGTTATCAAGCGAAGGAGTGAATTTTCCGCATCAGATTTTCAATCCAAGATTAAATTGATATCCGACCGATTTATAGCAACGGACGATTTTGTAAACGCAAAGAGAATACATACTTATATCTCTACACGCCCAGGAGAAATTGATACACGGAAATTGGTTGATTACATGGTCGAATGCGGTAAGCAGGTAATCATTCCCAAGTTGAACAAGAAAACCGGGAAATTTAATCGTGCGAATTTTATAAGCTGGGATCACATGGTTAAAAACAGCGATGGCTATCTTGAACCCAATGTTGGTATCGATGAAGATTTGAGCGATGTTGATCTCATAATTGTTCCTGCTATCGCGGTCTCGGTTCTGGGTCAGCGGATTGGACACGGAGGCGGTTATTACGACAAGCTTTTGAAAAACACATTTGCCACTAAAGTTGTTCTTGCATTTGAATTTCAGGTGTTCGATTACATTGAATCGAACTTACACGATGTTAGAATTGATAAAATAATAACCGAGCTAAGAATAATTAATACTCGTCCCCCTATTAATAGATCTTCTGAGCCGCTCTGATTTATGGAAGAGAATAATTTCCCTAACATATTTGATGAAAAGTATGATGCGAGCCCGGACCCGCAATATAACCGACTGGAGCGTTCCGGATCAGATGTTATTATTGCCGGTGTCTGTTCGGGTATTGCAAAATATTTCAATACCGATCCTTCCATAATAAGATTATTAACTACACTTAGTTTACTGCTTGGTGCATGGGCAGTAGCAGCATACTTAATTCTGGCTTTCCTTATGCCAATTGAAAAAAATGTTAAAGAGTTAACGGCAAGCGGAATTGCGCTTCAACGTAAAGTAAACGTACGAACCGTTATAAGCAGCTTGTTGATTTTAACCGGGCTCTATTTCGGATTATCGTCTTTAGGATTGTTTGTTACATGGCCGGTCTTCTTTATTTATAATTCGTTTCTTGTTTCATTTAGTGCGGTTGGATTCGGAATATTTCTTTTCGGAAAGTTTAAGGATGAGAATATTAGTCTGGAAATAACAACCGTTGAAAAATTCTACCGGGTTAAGAAAGGAAAAATTCTTTACGGAGTATGCAGCGGAATATCAAGGTATTTTAATGATTCCGATGTTGCAACAATTAGAATAATTTTTGTAATTACATCCCTGCTTACTCTTGGCTTAATGCTGATAGGATATTTTTTAATTGCTTCACTGACTAATTATGATGTTGAATAAATGAATTTCACTTACAAAAAAATATTCGGTCTAATACTGGTATTATCCGGCATCTTAATTCTTGGTTCCCAATTAAGACTTTTCAAGATCGAGCTTTTCAACGTATTGGGGACTGCTCTTATTTTACAAGGAATTACCTCGGTTAGTATATCATTTAAACAAAACCGGAGGGATCTATTATTTCTTTTCACAGTTATGTTTATGGTGGGAATAATATTCATAACAAAATCATACTTTGTTATTAGAGAGACCCGCGAAATTATTTTTACTTCTATTTTATTTATTTCCGGCGGAGCTTTTCTTATGCTATTTATCGAAAACATGAAAGAAAAGTTTTTCCTTTATACCGGTATAATGTTTTTATTGATCGGGTATTTTTCAACCACCTTATTAAGAGATGCCGGTATTACAAAGTATGCCGATTCATTAGGCGGGCTGGC
>JAGVBL010000148.1 GCA_020059785.1 Ignavibacteriales bacterium
CGGCTTACCCAAAACTGAATCCTCTTTCACAAAAAATACTCATCGCATATTCAAAGGGAGTAAATAGTTTCATTGAAAAATCGAAAGGGAAATATCCCATTGAGTTTGATGTACTCGGTTACGACCCGTATCCGTGGAAACCGGAACACAGTCTTCTTATTGCAAAATTAATGGCATGGGAATTAAATATAAGCCGGTGGAGTGATATTGCATTTTCAAATTTGATTCAGAAGGTAGGCATTGAAAAAGCCAGAGAACTTTTACCTGATTACCCTGAAAATGCACCGACAATTATTCCAAAAGAAATCTCATCTTACGCACATATAGGAAACGAGCTGATCAATATCGATAGGCAATTCAGGGAGTTTATGGGTACAACAGGTACGCACATTGGATCTAATAACTGGGTCATAAATGGTAAAATTTCTAAATCGAATAAACCGATTATAGCCAATGATCCGCATTTAGGATTTACTTTACCGGGCAAATGGTACTTTGCTGTTTTGCGAGGCAATGACTGGAATGCCGAAGGATTTACAATTCCAGGGCTACCTGCAATTGTTATTGGGAAAAATGAAAACATTGCTTGGGCAATGACAAATGTTATGGCCGATGATTCAGATTTTTATATTGAAAAAATTGATACAAGCGGACAGAAATATTTTGTGAATAATCAATTAAGAGATATTATCACTATCAGGGACTCATTTGCGGTAAAGGATTCATCTTATTATAAATTTTCAATTAGAAAAACGCACCGCGGCCCAATTATTTCTGATGTTCATGCATTCAATATTCTTTATCCTGAAGCGGGTAAAGTTAATTCAACTATAAGTATGCGGTGGACTGCATTTGAATTCAGTGATGAAATGTTTGCTGCTATTTCACTGAACAAATCTAAAGATTGGAACGACTTCAAATCCGCCTTACGTTATTTTACTGTACCTGGTCAGAATTTTATTTATGCAGATAAACTAGGAAACATCGGATATGTTTGTGCTGCCCGGTTACCGTTAAGGACTAATTCAAGTCCAACTCTTATTTATGACGGTTCAACCGATGCCAATGATTGGAAAGGTTTCGTTCCATACGATGAAATGCCTAAGTTTTTTAATCCTTCACAAAACTTTATAGCAACTGCAAATAACAAAACGGTCAACAACTTCCGATATCATATATCAAATGTATGGGAACCGCCATCAAGGATTGAAAGAATAACCGAACTGTTGAAGTCGAAGAAATTCCATTCAAAGGAAGACTTTAAAAATTACCAGATGGATTTCTATTCAGCATATGCAAAAGAAATCGTGCCGTATATCTTGAATGCTTTCAATGATGTTAAAGTAAATGATAGAAATCTGAGAACCGCATTAGAATTACTTGATAATTGGAATTTTGAAATGTCTGCATCAAGTCAGGTTCCTACAATATATCTTCATTTTTATCATCGCCTTATTAAAAATATTTTTGAAGATGAACTGGGAGAGGATTTATTAAAAGAATATGTCTTTCTTGCAAATATTCCGTATCGAATAATCTCAAAATACTTAAAAGGAAATTCAGCTTCATTTTTTGATGATATTAATACTCCACAGATTGAAACACGGGACGATATGATAAGAAAAAGTCTGGTGGATGCTTTAACAGAACTTGAAGAAAAATATGGAGAAGATATTTCGCAATGGCAATGGGGAAGAATTCATAAAGTAAGATTCAAGCATACATTTTCTGGTGTTTCATCAATATTGGATAAGTTAATTAATATCGGTCCATTCGAAATTGGCGGCGATGGTACAACGGTTTTTAATACCGAATACGCATTCCAGGAGGTTTACGAGAAAAAACGGGATTCATCAAAACCGCATCGATCCGAACCTTACCAGAATATACTCGGTCCCTCAATGCGGTATATTTATGATTTTGGAAATCCGGAATATTTTTATATGATTTTGCCAGCAGGTCAATCCGGGCACTTTCTAAATCCTCATTATAAGGATATGACACGAAAGTGGCTTGAAGGTGGCTATGTTAAAATTCCTCTTAATGAGAAAGAATTTATAAAGTCTTCCAGACACTCATTGAAATTAGTTCCTTATTAATACTTAAAGAAGTTTAATTAGCAATGTGTTAAATTAGTTCACAAAATAATTGTAGAATATGAAAGTAACCGAACATTTAGATAAATCGAAAGAAACACTAATCAGTTTTGAAATCATTCCTCCAAAACGCGGGGGAGATATAAAACAACTTCTCTCGGTATTAGATGATATTGTTAAATACAATCCCCCTTTCATAGACATAACCAGTCACGCCGCAGAAGTAGTTTATGAAGAAACAAAAACCGGCGATATGAAAATGAAAGTAAAAAGAAAACGCCCCGGTACATTAGGTATTTGTGCGTTGATTCAGAATAAATACAATATCGATGCTGTTCCTCATGTTCTTTGTTATGGATTTACCCGCGAGGAGACAGAAGATTTTTTAATCGAAATTCATTATCTGGGGATTGATAATGTCCTTGCAATAAGAGGCGACGAAAGCGGTTTCCACAAACCTCTTAAATACGGACGTAGCATTAATGAGTATGGTGTTGATTTAATAAAGCAGATTACTGATTTAAATAATGGCAGATATTTAGAAGATGGATTGCTGGATGCTTACCCAATGAACTTTTGCATCGGCACAAGCGGATATCCTGAAAAACATTTTGAGTCTCCAAACCTTCAGACGGATATAAGGTATGCAAAAGCTAAAATTGAAGCCGGCGCCTCCTATATTGTTACGCAGATGTTTTACGATAACAAATTT
This sequence comes from Ignavibacteriales bacterium, assembly GCA_020059785.1. Taxonomy (GTDB): domain Bacteria; phylum Bacteroidota; class Ignavibacteria; order Ignavibacteriales; family Melioribacteraceae; genus DSXH01. The sequence goes on from JAGVBL010000148.1 coordinate 2,809, forward strand.
TATTATGAATATGTTGATAACTGCCGCAAAGGTGGAATTGATGTTCCGATAATTCCTGGATTAAAAATAATTACATCAAGATCGCATGCTCACACAATACCGAAGAATTTTTATATTGATATACCATCGGAGCTTGTTGAAGAACTCAATAAAGCTAAACCTGATCATGCAATGGAGATAGGAGTTGAATGGACTTTTAGACAGGTTGAAGATCTGTTAAATAAAAATGTTCCTGCAATTCATTTTTATGTTATGCAGAATTCTAAACCGATTAAAATGCTAATGAAAAAATTAGGATTATAAAATGATTATAACTTCACCCAGTAAATTGATTATGAAAGCAGCATTACCTCGCAAATTAAAATGGGGAGTAGCCGGTTGCGGTAATTATGTAGAAACTTCATTCCTACCGGTTCTTTCTTTAGTTCAAAGAAGTAAACTTGTTTCTGTTTTTAGTCACGATATTAAACGTGCAGAATTTATTGCCGGAAAGTTCGGTGCACAAAATTATTCGAATAACTTTCAGGAATTTATTAAGGGTGAGTTCGACATTGTTTATATCGCCGGCTCAAATTTTCATCATTATGAACAGGTTATTGAATCTGCTAAAGCCGGTAAACATGTTGTTTGCGAAAAACCGGTTGCAATGAATTCAAATCAAATTCAGGAAATGATTGAAACATGTAAAGAAAATAATGTTAGCTTCTCCGTTAATTTTACACACCGTTTTCATCCTCTTGTACTAAAATCCAAAGAACTTGTTGATAATGGAATAATAGGTAAAATTGTTTCCGTCTCCGGCTCATTTAATATTGATTACCCTCCCAATGATAATTTTAGA
>JAGVBL010000009.1 GCA_020059785.1 Ignavibacteriales bacterium
ACCCAACTACTCCTCCAATGACCTTTACCTATGCAGGTACACCTACCATTGCTAGATTAAGAGTAAGTAACGATGTTAATTTAGCAGGAACAGGAACTGCTTTAACTGTTAGTACATTATTTACACATGATGGCGGTGTATTAAACTTTGGTGCAAAAAACCTAACATTCAGAACAGCGTTTACCAGAACAGCCGGTACATATACTGCTACAACCGGTTATATGATTTTTGATGCAAATGCTGCCTGGACAGTTGATCAAGGTGATGGATTCTCAATTCCAAATCTAAGATTTACAGCAACAGGTCTGTTTAATATTGCATTAAGCAACGCTGCTGGTAGAGGAAATGTTACAGTAACTAACGCATTAGACTTTGTACTTGTTGCTCAAACATTAACGACTAATGGAAAATTAGTAGTAAATGATGGAGTTACAGTAAATTATACAAGTGGTACAACCAGTGCAGCCCCTAATTATGTTGGAACAATTAAACTAGTTGGTCTTAATTATGCAAACCCAACAGCTATTCCGGCTAATATATGGCCAACAACTGCAGGTCTTGTTACATCATTCACAGTAAATGGTGGAGCTGCTGGTGACGTTCTTAATTTACCAGGAAACCGTACAGTTGTATCAACATTAGCATTAACACGCGGTACATTAGGATTGGGTGCTAATACTTTAACACTTGGTACTGGAGCAACAATTACAAGAACAAATTTAGCTGCAGTAACAGTTGGCGCTGGCGGATTTGCATTCCCAGCTGATAATTCAACGAATGTAACCTATTATGCAAATGCTGCTGGTCTTAATACTGGTATTGAACTTCCGGCTACATTGAATAATCTTACCATTTCAAGAAGTGCTAATGGTGTTAATCAAATAGCAACAATTACTTCTAGTGTAACAATAAATGGTACTCTTACAATTTATAACGATTTCACAATTCCAGTTGCTCCTCCAACAGTTAATGTAATTGTGAATGGAAATCTGACAGTTGCAAATCAATCAGGAACATATGCTTTAGCAACTAATCCAGTTATTACAAATAATCAATCATTAGTAATTGGTGGCGCATCTGGAAACCAGACAATTACAGTTCCAAACGCTACACCAGCTATTAATATCGGCGCAATTACTATCAATAAAAATTCCGGTAATGTTTTAATTGCCGGCGGAAATTTAGCAACTGGTGCAGTAACTTTTGTAAAAGGTAATATTGTAACTGGTAATTTTATTCTTTACTTACCAGCCCCAACAACCGGCGCAGTTGCTCTTGGTGCAACAAGCCAAGGATTTACTGGTGCTAATTATCAAAGTCACGTAGTTGGTAATGTTGGTAAAGTATTAGTTAATACTGGTGGAATCGGTGCTTCAACAGAATCACGTATAGTATTACCTGTTGGTACTGGTGTAGTTTACAGACCGGTAGCAATTAACTTTAATCCTGCATTTGGAGTTCCAACTAATCCAAATACTACAATAGTTGCTAAACATGTTGATTCAAATCCTGGTGGTGTTCAGGCATTACCAATAAAGGATGGCGTTGCTCCTGGAATTGATGTTTCCAGATATCCAGCATTCTATTGGTATATTTATACAACTCCTAACTCTGTTGGTCCAACAACTCCATTTGACCTTGAATTAACAGCTGGTAACTTTACAGATTATGACTCACCTGCTAATGTTAGAATTATCAGAAGACATGGCACAGTTGATGACATAAATAACGACTGGTTGTTACAGGGTGCAAACACTGGATATGACAACGAAGTATCTTCAGTAACAGGATTTACAGCAATTAACAGAAATGCTAATGCTGGTTTAAGATCCGGTGGTGCTGTATTTACATTGGGTGTTAAGTCTAATATGAAAGTTAAGACTTCAATTCCAAAACAATGGCTTGTATTATCTGCCGGTGCTAAGAATTACAGCTTAGCAAATTTAATTGAAGGGAATATCGGATCATTGTCATATTCAGCTCAATCATCCAATACATCAGTTGTTACTGTAGCAGTTAGCGGAACAACATTAACACTTACACCGGTCGCAATTGGTGATGCAAATGTTACTGTTAAAGCAGCTGATGCAGCTAACAACGACTTCTTTGCTTACACTTTCCCGGTTAACGTTGGATTAGTAGGTGTTGAAGATGGCGAAATTATTCCAACTGAGTTCTCATTAGCTCAGAACTTCCCTAACCCATTCAATCCGACAACCAATATTAAATTCGGATTGCCGAAAGAATCCAATGTAATATTAAGAATCTATAATATTCTTGGTGAAGAAGTTGCTACATTGGTTAACAAAGTAATGCCGGCTGGATTCCATACAGTTAATTTTGACGCTTCAAGATTAACAAGTGGTCTCTACATCTACAGAATTGAAGCTGACAACTTTGTTCAGGTTAAGAAGATGATGTTGATGAAGTAATTATTCACGGGCTCAGGCATGCCTGATCCCTACATGTTTTGCAAGAAACCCCGGGCAACCGGGGTTTTTTGTTTTAAACAAGGGATTCATAACCTTGAAGGTCATTTAGATGCATATAACGGGTCTTGACCTTCAAGGTTGTAGGTTACCCTTCAAGGATGTGTGCTTTTTTTATTATTATTGCATATTGACCTTCAAGGTCTATTGTAATATGAGTAAAAAATTTTATTATGCAGATACTTACCATCATGTTTATAACCGCGGCGCACTAAAATCTAAAATATTCTTTGATAAGGACGATTATAATTATTTTTTACACCGACTAAAGAAGCATGCCGATAAAAATAAAATAGAAATAGTTGCTTACTGTCTAATGCCCAATCATTTTCATTTATTTGTAAAGCAAACAATAGATAATTACACTATAGGGAAATTCATTGGCGATCTGCAAAATGGATTTACAAAGTTTATTAACAAAAAGTATAAAAGGAGCGGAGTTGTATTCGAAGGACCTGCTAAAGCAAAATATTTAACCGACAAATCTTATCACAAACCAGTAGTAGAATATATTTTGCATAATCCGGTTTCAGCACATTTAGTTAAGACTGCTGATGGGTGGATTTATTCCTCGGCTAATGAAATAGTATATGATACCAATCGGAAAATAACTTCGATTGATGACTTGATTAAAATATATACTTCCCGGGAAAATCTTTTGAGTGCTATCAAGGACTTAGCAGATACAAAATATCCGGTAGAGGAGATTCTCAACCTTGAAGGTCTCCAGGATTAAAATAACGCTCCAGACCTTCAAGGTTTGTTAGGTTTATGATGGGTAACTCGCATGTAAAATTTTTACAGACGTAAATCAGTGGAGTCCCTTCTTTTGAAGAATAGTTCTTGAGGTAATTGAAAGGAGGTGAAAGGGGATCGTACCTGGCAACAACAATTTTATTGGGAATAAAATTCTGATATAATTTCATTATAATATTTTCGACAGCTTCATTCACCTGACTTGAAGAAATAATTATTTCGTATGAGTTACCCCAATAAAAATCCAGGTAGGAAAGTAGATACGTTGAACCTGATGGGGCACGGTTTACACTCTCAGAAAATGTATCCAGAAGTTTACTAGCATATTCTTCGAACTTATTATTAGCAGTAATCCTTGATAACCGTAGCAGATTAGAAAACATAACCGAGTTACCCGATGGAATTGCGCCATCGTATATTTCTTTTGTCCTAACTAATAATGAGGTGTCGTCATCAGTAGAGAAGTAAAACCCGCCGCTCTCATTATCCCAGAATTTATCAATAGCGTTATTACACAATTCTACAGCATGTAAAATATATTTTGTATCGAAATTCGATTGGTATAGCTCTATCAATCCCCAGATAAAGAATGCGTAATCATCAAGCTTGGCAGAAACACTGGCACGTTTATCACGGTACATGTGTAATAGTTCGCCACTGTTTGATGTTAGAAATTTATTAATAAAGTCATAACATCCGGCAGCAATAGAAATATATCTATGATTGTTAAAAGATCTTCCGGCTATTGAAAGAGCTGCAATAACTAACGAATTCCAATCCAGTAAAATTTTATCATCCTTGAATGGATGAATTCTTTTCTTGCGGTAGCCGTATAACTTTTTTCTAATTGATTCAATTTTCAGATCAAGCTCGTCATAAGTTAAACCAAGTTTTGCAGATAAATCCTTAAGCGGCTCTTTTAGATGAAGTATATTAGTGCCGTTGAATTTTTTTGCTGATTCTTCTAAATAATTTCCCGCTTCATTAGCGCTGAATAGACGGGATGCAAAATCAGCATCTTCAATTCCCAGAGCATCAATCAATTCACTTTTATTCCACACATAAAACTTACCTTCTTCACCCTCACTATCAGCGTCTTCTGCCGAATAAAATCCACCATCATTCGAATGCATATCTCTCAGAAGATACTCAATAATTTCTTCAGCAGTTTTCTTAAACTCATTATTTCCTGTAGCAGTAAAAGCTTCAGAGTAAATAATAATCAGCATTGCCTGATCGTAAAGCATTTTTTCGAAATGGGGCACGAGCCATTCTTTATCGGTAGAATACCTGTGGAAACCGTAACCTACGTGGTCATAAATACCGCCCATCCGCATATTAATTAATGTCTTTGTAACCATTTCTAATGCGAGCTGATTTCCAGTCTTTTTCCAGTACCGGAGTAAGAACATCAGATTATGCGCAGAAGGGAATTTAGGCGAAGAACCAAATCCTCCATATTTATCATCGAAACGTTTTGCAAAATGATCGAACGCATTGTCTGTTATTTCTTCTGTTAATTCTACGGAAGAATCTTTTTTGTAAATCTGTGTCAGGTAATTAGTTATTTCATCTGCGCTGTTAAAGATCTCGCTTCTCTTTGTTTTCCATGCGATATCAATACTTCTAATCAAGTCCTTAAAACCGATTCTACCATACCGGTTTTCTTTTGGGAAATAAGTTCCGGCAAAGAATGGTTTTCTATCCGGGGTCATTATAATTGATAATGGCCACCCACCGCTTCCGGTCATCATCTGACAAACCATCATATAGATATGATCAATATCGGGTCGTTCTTCTCTATCTACTTTTATTGATACAAAAGCATCATTCATAAGTGCGGCAACTTCTTCATCCTCAAAAGATTCTTTTTCCATAACATGGCACCAGTGACATGTTGAATATCCAATCGAAAGAAAAACCGGTTTATCTTCATCGGATGCCTTCTGAAATGCTTCGTCGCTCCATTGAAACCAATCCACCGGATTATGTGAATGCTGCAATAAATAAGGACTTG
>JAGVBL010000063.1 GCA_020059785.1 Ignavibacteriales bacterium
CCTTTCAACAATTCACTAAGGTTATCGTAATTATCTTTAGTTACTGTTGTTTCATCAATCTTGGTAATAATATCACCAATTCTTATTCCCTGTCTGTAGGCAGAATATCCTTCTATTAAATCCACTATAGTAATACTTTCGTTGCGCATACCAACCGTAGCCCCAATACCACCATACTTCCCCTTTGTGATTACATCAATATCTTTTTGATTGCTGCTATCCAAAAAGTTAGTGTACGGATCGAGTGACTGAAGCATCCCGTTTATACCGGCTAACATAAATTCTTCCGGATTAAGAGGATCTACATAATTAAGCGTAACCTCTTTATATACCCGGCCAAAAATGTCTATGCTCTTATTTATTTCGAAATAAATGTCTGTATCTTTTGTTATAAATCCGGAGAATAAAAGAATACCGGCAATTGAGAGTATAATATTTCTTTTTGTAATCATAACTTCTCTTTCTACTACATTCTTAATTTAATTTCTGTTACTATTTGTTCATGTAATTTAGGAATCGGCAATAAACCGTCCAATACTACAAAACGTTTTTCATTTGACGATAATTCAATATATCCGTTTCTCACTCTATCGTAAAAATCAACTTTAGAAGATTCGATTCTGTCCAATTCAACTTTTTTTACTTTCGACATTCTGCGCACTACTTCATCAACAGGTATATCAATAAAAAATGTAATTCTTGGGATTGCATTTTTAATTGCAAATTTTTGTAACTCTTTAACAAAGTCCAGCGATAATCCTCTCCCAAAACTTTGATATGCAATGGAAGAATCATGAAACCTGTCGGATATAACAAAAACATTTTTCTCCAAAGCCGGAATAATAGTTTGATTAACTAATTGAGCTCTGCTAGCTGCAAATAAAAGTGCCTCGGTTTCGAATTTCATTTCAGAATTTTTTTTATCAAGAAGAATATCACGTATTTTTTCAGAAATAGATGTACCGCCCGGTTCACGTATTATAATTACTTGTTTGCCTTCATCTATCAAATATTTTTCTAAAAGTTGAACTTGAGTGGATTTACCGCAGAAATCAAGTCCTTCAAAAGTTATGAACATATAATGATTCCAGATTTTTTTCAGTATTGTTTAATGACATATTCAAGTTTTTTTGGTTTTACATCAATAAGCAAAGTATTTGATGGTATCTTAATTTTAGGTTCAATTCCTTCTTCTTCATTACGCAACAATTCCCAGAAATCGACGTAAGCTGAAATGCTATCTTTAGTAAGTCTTCCTAATTTATTAATTCCTCCTTTAAGCACAACACTAATTTTACCCGGGTATAAAATTAATTCTTTAGACTGAGGAACATTTCTTATCTCAACATTTATATCATCATAAGATTTATCAACTATTTTCTGAACGTCAAATTCAACTTTACATTTTTCTGTAGAGTAATTTACTCCTTCAATTTTTACCAGTTGAAGAGTTTCATTTACAGGTTCAGACAAATCCTTAAATTCTTTTAGTTCAGTAAAGATTGTATCAATACCCACTAGTTGATTTTCAGAACCGGAGATTTCAATTTGATCCGGTATAACATTAATATCAGATGCAATCCCAAAACTCTCTTTAAAGTTCACAGACAGATTCGCCTTAATTAAAACTTGTTTAGAAATTACCCTGTCAACTTCAAATTGAACTGAAGCCGGTGCAATTTCTATTACTCTAAATGATGTAGTGAGCCATGTATTATTTTCTAATTCATCTCTTAAACTTACACGGTGCTTACCGCTTTGTCTTTTGGCTGAAACTAAGTACTCTTCATTACCCGTTATGGCTAATTTTGCTAACTCCCATCCTTTTCCTCTTAACCTCAGGTAAATCTCTTTTTCAGAAATTGCTCCCTTAGTATAATTCTTTGGAAGGTCGATTATAACAACAGGGACTTTTAATGTGGTAGTAAATTCACCTGATAGAGATATAGAGCCCCACATGATAATTGAGAAAAATGTTATAACTATGATTGGAATTAGTTTTTTCTTCATGCTTCAAAAATATAAAAAAAACTCCACTGATGTGGAGTTTATAAAATTACTACTTATACAAAAAACTATTACCGTATTTTATCAAAATGGTCAATTAATTCGTCACGATTGGCACGCGAAATTTCACGCCCTTTTATCGGAAAGTTTTCAAAGCTTCTTGCCAGATGACGCAATTTGTGAACATTAAGAGTTGATAATTCTTCTTTAGATGGAACGGGTCCCGTAAATAGGGTAACAATTTCTTCATCTTCTTTTTTAGGTTCTTCACCGCCGGTTATTTCTTGCATTGCTTCTTTTCTAAGTGCTTCCAATCTAGATTCTGCAGAGGTACTTTCTTTTAAAGGAATTTCCGGTTTCTCTTTCTTTTTCGGCTTTTCAATCTCTTCAGATTTAACCGGCGATTCAATTACTTTTGCAATTTCACTTTCTCTCTCTTCCGTCGGCTCTGTAGTTTTTATCGGTTCATTTTCAACTTTCTCTGTTGCTTTACTTTCTTTTTTCTCTATAACAGGTTTAAGTTCTGGGCTGAAAATTATATCTTCTAATTGATCATCTGGACGAGGTATAACATGTGCAGAAATAAGCTGGCTAACTCTTTGAGCAGCAGCAGCACCGGCATCTACAGCAGCTTTAACAGCTGCAACTTCGCCTATAATTTTAACTGTAACCAACGCCGCCGTAATTTTTTCTTTGCTAACTAATTTAACGTTAGCAGCTTTAACCATCGCATCGGCGGCTTCTATGGCACCAATTAATCCTTTGGTTTCAATAAGCCCTAATGCTAATTGCATGATTCACTTTTATTTAGCACGTTTTGGAAGAATCATTTCAACATCAGAATGAGGACGTGGAATTACATGGACAGAAACCAATTCTCCAACTCTCTGTGCTGCAGCAGCGCCGGCATCGGTAGCAGCTTTAACAGCGCCTACATCACCTCTAACCATAACAGTAACATAACCGCCGCCAATTGTTTCTTTACCAATTAATTCTACTTTTGCTGCTTTTACCATTGCATCAGCGGCTTCAACTGCACCAACTAATCCTTTGGTTTCAATCATTCCGAGTGC
>JAGVBL010000077.1 GCA_020059785.1 Ignavibacteriales bacterium
AGAAAAAAATATTCCATATCAGAACAAAGAGTCGGTCTATTTTGCGTGGAATTCAGGAATTATAAATCAAACGTATGTTACGCGTCTTTCAATTTATTATACCAAAAAAGTAAATGGTGTAGATAAATTTATGACCAAAGAAATTCCTTTACGTTATGAAAATTATGATAATAATCTTGTGCCGATTTATCCAACAGCAACAAACAATAATTTCCGATCTGTAGGAATGGAGACTGTTACAGAAACAATGAAATTAATATCCGAAGGTGACGGAAATAAAGGCAATTATGAAATTATGGGTGCATATTTAGAAGTAATTGCTCTGGATAAAAATCTGAGTGCTTACTTTAATTCAACAGCCAGAAGTCTGGACAATTTTTCAGTTAAACTTGATGAAACAGATTTTACAAATATAGAGAACGGATTTGGTGTATTCGGAATTTATCTACGGAATACTTACTTAGTGCCTTTTACACCTGCTTATATTAAATCGTTCGGTTATAAACCCGGCTTAGGTTTTGCCGATTATCCGTTTGATTAACAGGTATTAATAATGAGAAGCAAAATTCGAATATTACTTATTGTTATTTCTATATCAATGTTAGTTTCATGCGATAAAGAAGTATTTACCGGGGTGACCGAAATTCCTCCAATTGAATCGGAAAAGCTCTATATCTCAAGTAATCCTAAGGGGTTCAGAATTTATGTTGATGACAAATATATGGGAGTAATTACACCCGATACTGTTAAATGGCTTAAGAGCGGAGTACACAAAATTTCTCTTCGAAATGATCTCTATTTGCACGATACAACTTTTAATGTGAATCTGACTGAAAAAGTATTAACCAAAGTCGACATAAATTTATCAAACAATCCCAACTTTTATGGAAAAATTTATTGTATGTCTCTTCCATCCGGTGCTACTATTTTCTTAAATAATGTAAATACCGGATTTACTACATCCAAACAAATTAACGGTTTAGTGCCCGGAAATTATTCAGTAAAATTTAGAAAAAATTTGTGCAGAGATGATAGTGTTGAATTTTTAATTAAAGGTGGACAGTATTTAGAAGTCTTTAGGCTTTTAGAGGATACTACTCGTAGTGTAAATTATAGAATCCATAATTCAAAAATTACATCCAATTCTTTAACAAAGATTATTCTGGACAAGAATAATCACAAGTGGATTGGTACTTTCAATAGAGGACTTGTTAAATATGACGGTAAGAACTGGACAATTTACGATAATGGATTTTTAGGGGATGCAAGAATTACTGATTTATTATTTGATAAGAGAGATCGACTCTGGATAGCATATTCTACAGGATTAGTTCTATTAGACGGCAATAGCTGGTTAACCCTAACAAATAATTTACCATCTAATGTAGTTAATTCTCTTGAGCAGGATAATGATGGCAATATCTGGATAGGTACTTATGAAGGTCTGGTAAAATATGATGGAGCTAATTTCCAGGTATTCAACAAATCAAATTCACCGCTAACAGATAATAATATTCAAGCACTTACTCAGTTAAAGAACGGAAGTATTGCAATTGGAACATCGAGAGGCGGAATTTTTATTAAAAATAACAACAGCTGGGTGCATCATAATATCGCAGAAATTTTAGCTGAGGATAAGATTGCAAATAATGTAATAGATATAATTGAATACAATAATGTAATTTGGGCATATATCTTAGGAGACACTTTTGAAGGTACGAGGAGTTCATATTTGAAATATGTTAACGGTGTCTGGGAAAAATATTCTCTTCCATTACAATTTGCGGTAGAACCTGTCTCCTTCTACATTGATTTATCAAATAATTTATGGATTGCGGGTAAAACCGGATTAGTAAAAGTAAATTCTGCAAATCAAGCTAAAATATTTAATACACAGGATTACAGTTTTTATGGAAATTATCACTGCACTTCTGTTGTAGTTGATAACGGAGGTGATGTTTACACGACTACATTGGGAGGGGGACTTGTAAAAATTAAGAAAGGGAATTATTAATCTTTCCGCCAATTAGCTGATGCCAAATAAACTTCTGTAAAAAATCTTTTTTTATCATTGCAAAAATATAATTGATTATTTAAGTTTGGCATACCAAACGGTCGGTATATGAGCCAAACTAAAGAATTTATATTGAAAACAGCATTTAGCCTCTTTCTTCAAAAAAACTTTAAGGCAGTTACTCTTAAAGAAATTGTTGCCAAGACGGGTCTCTCTAAAGGAGCATTTTATCATTACTATACAAGTAAAGAAAAACTTTTTTTTGAAGTTGTTGACGCTTTCTTCTTTAATGCAATGCTTGTTGATTACAGTTTGTTCAGGAAAACCAGTCTAAAAGATTTTTATACAGATTATGCAGACCATATGCAAAAGAGTTTTAAGGAATTAAAAGAACATTTTCTAATTGGAAACCCGGAGGTGAATATTAATTTCATTCATATTCTTTTTGACGCGATTGATATTTTCCCCGGATTCAGAGATAAACTTCTAAAAGTTATGAATGATGAACTAAACGAATGGACAAAGATGATAAGTTTAGCACGAAAAAATAACGAGTTCACATCTCCAATGACCGATGAGCAAATTGCGAGAATGTTTGTTTATTCGAACGACGGAATAAGTTTAAGACTTTTACTTGAAGGAAGATTAGAATCATCTCATTCCGAAATGATAACCCTCTGGGATAATTTTTATGAGGAGATTAAGAATTAAAAATGTTGGTAAATATAAAAAAGATGTTAATGTAGAAACTTTATATAAGAGCAAAGCGTCTATTGAATCGTATTTATTTAGAAATAATATATTAATAAGGAGTAATAGCAGGGGTATAAAATATGAATTATGGAAAATTTCTCAAGCTAATTACAGTCTGTGTAATTTTATTATCGAATGTAATTTGTGCCCAGGATGGTAAGAATATAATTTATTTATCGTGGAAAAATGTTGTTGATATATCATTGAAGGATAATTTATCACTTCAATCTAAAAGACTCGATTATGAACTTCAGGGTCTGGAAACATGGAAATCTTTATCCTACTTTTTACCATCAATTAATTATCAGGGAATCGTCCAGAAAAATGTTGAGCTGCCAGTATTTGTATTTATGGGACAGAGATTTGTAGTCGGTACACCATATAACTTCCAGCATTCACTTAGTTTAACTTTTCCAATTTTGACTGGCGGAAGCAGATGGTTCAATTACCAGATTCAGAAGAATATTAAAAAATCTTTAAGCGAGGAACTACTTGGTAAAGAAGAGGAAACGGTTCTTAATGCTGTTCAATCATATTATGCAATAATTCTTTCCAGCGAAATGACAAAAACTGCAGAAGAGGCAGTAAATGTTGCCAAGCAGAATCTTGATCAGGTGGAAAAATTTTATAAAGCCGGAACTGCAACAGAGCTTGATATGCAACGGGCAAAAGCTCAATATTCATCTACTTTACCGATGCTTGAATCGGCATATTCAAATAGAAAGCTTGCATCGCAAAGGCTTAAAAGCTTACTAACCATTCCGCTAACCGATTCACTTGTAGTGCTTGATGAACTGGATAAAGAGGATTTCCTTAAAGAATTTAACGATTATTCTCTCGAAACATTGAAACAACTTTCTAAAGAGAACCGCAGCGATCTTAAAGCACTTAATCTTCAGCACGAGGCAGTTAAGGATGGAGAAAAAATTGCACTCGGTCAGTTTGCACCTACTGTTGCAGTAGCTGCAAGTGTTGACCACGCTGCGCCTATGAATAGTTCCAAAGTAACATGGTCGGATTATATCCGGTCCAAATCGATTACATTATCAGTCTCCTGGCCGCTTTTCGAAGGTGGAAGACGTGTTCTCGATTACCAGATGGCTAAGATAAGAACTGATCAACTGGGATTGATGATCAAACAGCTTGAATATGGTGCGGATCTTGAAATTGAACAGAGTTATTATTCGTACAAAGAAGCTTCAAAAAATTTGCAGAGTTTGAAAGATGCACTCGACCAATTTAAGGAGAGTTTAAGAATATCTAACTTGCTTTATACACAGGGCATGAGCAATCAACTTGATGTACTTAATGCCCAATTATTATACACGAAAAGTAAAACCGATTATCTGCAAGGAGTTTACAGTTACAATGTAAATCAACTTGCATTACTAAAATCGGTTGGATTATTAGATCAAATATGGAAATAATATCAGAGGCAAAAATGAACAAAAGAAAATTAATAACTATTGTGCTGGCACTTACTTTTATTGTTGCATGTTCACAAAACGAAAGCGCGAATTCTGAAAAAGCTGTTCCTGTAAAAATTTATAAAGTAAAGTCGGAATCGATTTCACAGTACATAAGAACTACCGGAATGGTTAAAGCAGAAGATGATGTTATTCTAATGAGTAAAATTCCTGAAAGGGTAGAAAAAATTTATGTTAGACCGGGAACAAGTGTTCAGAAGAATCAAGTTCTGGCAGAACAAAAAAATGATATTTATAAACAGGGAATGGAGATAGCAAACTCTGCAATAAGAACCGCAGAAGTCCATTTGAGAATGACGCTCCAGGATTTTGAAAGAATGAATAAACTCTTTTCCGAAAAAGCGATTAGCCAACAGCAGTTCGACCAGATAAAATCTGCACAAGAAACTGCAGAACAGACATTCAATCAGGCAAAATCGGCTTATGAGCAAGCAAAGGAGCAATACGATAACAGCTTTATTAAAGCACCGTTCGATGGTATAGTGGCAGCAGTTTATGTTGAAGAGAATCAAACAATTAACATGGGGCAGCCGGTCTTTCAGATTTTATCCCCTTCAAAAATGAAATCGAAAGTTAATTTAACCGGAACGGATGTTCAGAATGTTAAGACCGGACAGAAAGTATCAATCAGTTTTCCGACAATCAGCGGCGAATCATTTAACGGTAGAGTTGAAAAAATAAATAGTTCTATAGATCAGTTCTCTAAATCCCTTGAAGTGGAAATTGCTCTATTATCATCGGATAGCAGAATTAAATCTGGATTATTCGGAGAGTTTCTGATAGAGACTAAAAAAGTAAACGAATGTATTGTAGTACCTGAAAATGCACTTATGCCGCAGACAGAAATAAAGATTGATAAGGAAACCGGATTACAAAATTTGCTAAAGAAATATTACCTGTTTGTTCTTGAAAACGGAAGAGCAAAATTGAAGGAAGTTAAAACAGGTATTGCCAACAACGGTCAGATTGAAATTACATCGGGTTTAAGTTTGGGCGATTCAATTATTGTAGTTGGTCAGAATATCGTTAAGCAGGATCAAAAAGTAAATGTAATTGAATAAGGAAATTTCAGAAAATGTTACTAACAAAATTTTCATTAAGACGGCAGATAACACTCGTAATGATATACGGTGTAATACTTTTTTTCAGTTTCTTTTCGTTTTCACAATTAAAGATCGATTTCTTTCCCGATATAACTTTCCCGTTTGCCGGTGTAATTACTTCTTACTCTGGAGTTGGTTCTGAAGATATAGAAAACCTTATAACAAGACCAATTGAAGAAGCTGTATCCTCGGTAAAGAATATTGAAAAAGTGACTTCACAATCATTCAAAGGTTCTTCAACTGTTTTCCTTGAGTTCAAGTACGGAACAAACATGGATAAAGCGGAAAACGACATAAGGAAGAATCTGGATTACATAAAAGATTATTTACCAAAAGATGCTACAAGACCATTGGTATTTGTATTCGATCCATCAATGATGCCGATTAGCTATCTAACTATCAGTTCACCGTATCTTGGTCCGGCGGAATTAAGGAAGTTATCCGAAGAAAAAATTGAACCGCTGTTCGAAAGAGTTGACGGTGTTGCTTCGGTTCAAACAATGGGTGGACAGCAGAGACAAATTAATGTTAATATAAATCCGGTGCTTCTTGCATCATACGATTTATCGCCAAACGATGTTTTACAATCGGTACAATTTGGAAGCGGATTACAACCGGCCGGAACAATTGAAACGATAAATAAAAATTATAGCCTTCGCGTGTTAAGTGAATACAGTTCACTGGAACAGATAAGAAATACAATACTGACTTATAAAAACGGTATTCCTGTTTATGTTAAAGACGTTGCAGAAGTAATTGATGGATTTAAGGAAAATGCTAACGAAGTGCGTGCTGATTACGGCGAAGGTATAATGATGATTATTATGAAGCAGTCTGATGCAAATACAGTTCTAACATCCAGAAAAGTTAAAGAAGCAATACCTGATATTATGTCAAGACTTCCGCAAGGTACTAAATTAAGCGTAATGTGGGATCAATCAGATTTCATTCTTAAATCCGTAAATAATCTCCGCAACACTGCATTAATTGCATTTGCTCTTGCATTCATAGTAATCTACTTCTTCTTAAGAAATTTTAGAGGAAGTTTGATTATGGGAATTTCAATTCCTGTTTCGGTTATTGCAACTTTCGCAGTAATGTATGCAGCCAACTTAACATTGAATATTATTTCGATGGCCGGTCTTGCACTTGCAATTGGAATGCTTGTGGATAATTCCATTGTAGTTCTGGAAAATATCTACCGGCACCGCGAAATGGATGAAAACCGTCTGGATGCTGCGGATCATGGAACTTCGGAAGTTGGACTGGCAATTACGGTTTCTACGCTTACAACTATAAGCGTGTTCCTCCCGGTTCTATTCGTCCCGAATATCACCGGTCAATTGTTCAAGGATATGGTTCTCACAATTACTTTCAGTCTTCTTGTTTCGTTGATTGTTGCTATTACTCTAGTTCCTTTGATGTCTGCAAAGATTCTAAAAGTTGAAGAGGATAAAAGTGGAAATAAGCTTGCCCGATTCAAATTCAGAATAGGTGAGTGGATAAATAAAATGACCGATAAATATGCCGGTATTCTTCACTGGTCTATAGGTCATAAAAAAGTTGTACTTATTACAGTGTTTGTGTTATTTGTATTATCGATTGGTTTGGCAACAATGCTTGGCGGGGAGTTCCTACCTAAATCCGACCAGGGCTTAATAAATGTTTTACTTGAATCGCCATCAGGAACACCAATAGAACAGACAAGAATTTATGCTTATAAAATTGAAGACATTGTTAAAGAAGTTATAGATAAAGAAGATTTTGAATCGGTCTCAATTTTCTACGGTGAAAGGGAAGGAATAGGAGCGTTTGGAACGTCTCCAAGTACGCTGGAAATATTCATTAAACTAACACCTCAAAAGTTACGGAAGCATTCGCAGTTTGAGTTATCGGACCGGTTAAGAGCAAAATTTGATAAACTACCCGGAGTAACTTATACTTTTCAAGAGGGGGGTGCATTTACAACAGAGAAGGATATAGAAGTAAAAATAATCGGTTTTGATGTTGATGGTGCGAAAGCAATTGCTAATGAATTGAAATCGAAAATGGAA
>JAGVBL010000424.1 GCA_020059785.1 Ignavibacteriales bacterium
CTGAATGTTGCCACCCGTAATAATTTGAAAGAGTGATTGATTGATAAAATAAACTATTGCGAATATTGGAATGTAAAACAAGAAGTAATAACAGAGTATTAGAGATATCCAGGCAAGAATAAAAAAAGGCATTGCAACTTTTTCGTATACAAATTTTTTATAACATAGTCCTAACAGAAACGCACCAAACATATGTTGTAATATTACATAAACTATAAGGTCCGGTGTCGGATGATAAATAGAAGCAATGGCACCGATAATAATTCCACCAGCCGGGCCGGTTATGGCAGAACCAATTACAATAAAAATTTGACGTGCATCGATTAGAATTGAGGTTCCGGGGATTGTAAAAAACAAATCCGCTATAATTAATATTAATGCTAACAAACCAAAAATAACTGCCAGAAATAAATTTCTACCATTGATTGTTTTCATTCGGTCACCTCCTGATTCAATAATATCCCTCTTGTTGCTTTCTCTATTTTCTTCAAAAATATTTTCAGATAAAAGTAAACTGAAAAAAATACAGAGATAATCCCGCAGCTAAGATATAAATCACATTGCTTTTAAATAGATATTACCAGTACAGTATATCATTGACCGTTAATACAATAAAACTAATTACAAAAGAGAAAGGAATATTTTCCAATTCTAATTTAATCAAAAAGGAAATTAATAATTTCGCGTTACGACATGATTTTAAAACAAATATGATGAAGTTTGGAGGATTTGACCCGTTCCAATAATTTTAGCAACTCATTTAAATCTGTAAGCCCCACCAAACGGCAGCCACGAAAAAGTAAACCCAAGTATTACATTTCCATTCTGTCCATAAGCTCCCCATAATCCGGGAGATATTTTACCAATCTTAATTATCCCCGGATATAAGTTAATATTTACCATATAATCGGTTTTAATTGTAATTGAAAGACTTGCTAACAACGAATTATTCTTATCATAAAAGACACCAAGGTTACCAACAAGTCCTAAGGTTTTTTTATTAGTTTTTTCATCATTACTAATTTAATGCGCCTTAGGCGTATTAACCCCTTATTTCGCTTGTGTTTCTATAGTTTGCGTAACTTCAGAACATTAACATCTTTATTGTCCCAGGTTACACCGACAATTACAATTTCCGGAATAAAACCATCATAGTACTGAGACCCAAAGATTGAGTTAATAAGCGGGAAGTCCCATTGAGAATCGACAACAAAAAGTACTGGGAATTTTCTGTTTACCTTATCATAGAACCTAGGCAGATGAATGTGAAGTTCATACTCCTGATTCATAATTTTTGAAAATATTTTTTGAACCTGAGTTCCTTTGATTTCTACGTTCGGCGGATTGGGATTGAAAACAGTAAATACTTCTTGACCGGGGCTAAGTGAGTTGAATTAAAATAGAGCAGCAATGATTAAGTGTCTTTTCATATCATCCCCCGATAATTTTTATAATTTCTTTACTGTATTTATAAATGCATTTATGTTTTCTGTCTTAACACCGGGAGGCATTCCGCCACCGCACGACATAATTATTCTGTTTCTACTACTCAATGACTTTATCAACTCCGATGTTGTTTTAATAACCTCGTCCTTTGTTCCTGAAGCAAGCACATCACGCGGAGGGATATTACCGAGCAATGTAATTTTATTCTGTGTTAATTCTTTCAACTCATTTAGAGTAATATCGAATCCCATGTTAAAAAGGTTTATCCCCATCTTGGGTAAAAAAGGTGCAGATACTTTGCATGGTGCATCGTTATGAAGAAATTTTATTGAAACGTCAGTATCATATAATTCCTTAAAATACGGCAATCCGAAAGTTTTAAATTCCTCTTCGCCGATAAATCCAATTATATCATCAAGGAGAAAGATTCCATCAATTGATGGAAATGTTTCGCGCTGAAGTTCAATCCAGTTCTTTAGAAAATTTGTAATCTTTCTAACAAGTTTGTCGGCGTTCTCGGGTTCAGAAATCATCATCATCAAAAATTCTGTAGTGCCCATTAGATAATTAGCTATGTTAAGAGGACCCCGCGCAACGGCAAAACGAATTTTATGACCGGCATCTTCAATCTTCGGCTGTGCTATTTTCAAACGGTTAAGAACAAATGGAAGCAATCCATCGGTTCTCGGATCCGGATCAATCAAAGAATCGATTTCATCGGATGAGTTGATTACAATGTGAGCATGCGGGAATTCATCCAGCGGAAAAGTACATCTTGCACCGAATGCAGAAGGTTCCGTGCACATTCCATATTCCGACCAGAATCCGGGCAGAAACATAACATCGGGGAAAGTATTAATTGCTTTAAGATTTGCATCAAGCCATAACTGATCATTGGAAAAGTAATCGATGATTCTTATTCCATACCAGTTAGGAAGCCAGGGGCAATCAATTATAAAACCGGCTGGAAGCGGATTAACATCTTCTCCTTTAACAACTTTCTTTAATAATTCCCATTGATGATCTGTCATGCTACCCTCCGGTTATTTTTAATTTCCCTTTCTTATAAGTAAGCTTTATTACAATTTTTATTTGTACATATCATCATTGCCGTTATATTCAAACCAATCATAATAAGCTGTGTTATTAACTGGTTTACCAAGTGAAGTTGCATACATTCCGAACACGCAACCTGTAAAATCCCGCGGTATCTGAACTCTTAAAAATGATGCATCCATTTTCCCGATAAACTTCCAATCTTCCTTTTCAAATGAATAGTAGAATGAATAATAATCACCATCTGTTTCTATCTTCAGATTAATCTTCTCATTAATTTTTTCTTCAGGGATTTCAAACTGATTTATCAATTCCATTTCATCATCTGATTGCGGTTTATCTAATGAACGGTATAGTTGAACAACTTCCTTTCCGTCTACAATTGATTTACAGATGTAATAGAAACACGTTTCATTTAGAAAAACAATCAGTCCGGCTTTTTCATTTTCTGATAATGGATTAAATAAAACCGAAGTACTTGCAAATCCTTTATTATGCTGCTGACGTCTTGCAATAAAACCCGGATTCATTTTGCCGGCAACTGTTTCCGGTTTTAGTTTAATTGAAAGAAAACCTTTTTTTGAATTTGAGTAGTGCCACTTTTCGTGAGGAGTTCGTAAGAAAATCCAGCTTGGATGGAGAATATCTGTATCAAATTCATCTCTGATTGTAAAATTACCCGAATAAGGAATATCAACCTTTTCAGATAAAGGATAAATCGGTAAAGGGTAATAGAATTGAATTTCTTCAAATTCAGGATTAATTACAGGCCAGCCGTCAATCCATTTAACCGGCGCAAGAAATGTTTCTCTACCCGTGTAATAATTTCCATTGTGCGGTCTGCACGCTAAAAAGACCGACCACCAGTTTCCATCATTGGTTTGAACAAAATCCGCATGTCCTGCACAAGTAACAGGAAATTTCCGGTTTGGATCTAAATGGCGCTGCGTAAGAATGGGATTTTTATCATATGGAATATATGGACCATTTACTTTATCACTCCGTAGAATTACCTGTGAATGATCTTCTGCAGTTCCGCCTTCCGCCGCTGTAAGAAAGTATTTACCATTTATTTTATAAATGTGAGGTCCTTCAATCCAGACCGGTTTTGTTGAAATATCAACTCCGCCGTTTATCAAAATAATCGGTTCACTTATAACTTTCATATTAACGATATCGAATTCAACCATTCGAACAGTTCTATGTCCGGAGTATAAAGGTTTGTTATCGGGTGCATCGCTATTGTATGTTATATAAGTTCTTCCGTCATCATCAAAAAATAATGAAGGGTCAATTCCATTAATTTCCGGAAGCCATGTTAAATTTGACCAGGGACCTTCCGGCTTATCAGCACTCACAATAAAATTACCGCCTCCATCAACAAGTGTACACGTTACATAAAACTTTCCATTACTATATCTTATTGCCGGTGCAAATATTGCACGCGATACTCCAAATCCATCCAGATTTAATTGTTCCGGTCTGTCTAGAACATGCCCTATCAATTTCCAGTTAACTAAATCTTTGCTGTGAAAAACAGGAATACCGGGAAAATAAGCGAATGTAGAGTTAACGATATAATAATCGCCACCGACCTTACAAATGCTTGGGTCAGGATAAAATCCGGCAAGAATTGGATTTACAATTTTTTTTTCTTCGCTTGAACAAGAAATAATTGTGATGGTAAATAAGATTATTATTATAAAAAATCTGTTCATTCGGGCTCTCCTTTTCAACTTAGAAAAAAGGTTTTGCAAAAATTTCATTCACAGTCAAATAAACGAATGTCTGTAGCGAGCATACCAGCACTCTTAGCAGCTTCTAATCCAAGTTCACCATCTTCAAAGACCTGGCAGAATTTCGGTTCAACATTCATACGTCTTGCAGCTTCCAGGAACATATCCGGTGCGGGTTTCGATTTTAGTTTATCATCTGCCGTAATAATTGCTTTGAACAAATGACGGATTCCGAGGTCTTCGAGCTGAACATTAACTGTTTTTCTCGATCCGCCCGAAGCAACTGCCATAGGTAATTTATCTCTGTATTCAAAAACAATATCAACAACATGTTCAATCGGTTTAAATTCTGTCCTGTGCATATAAAAATAGTCATACTTTGTTTTTAAAACTTTATCAATATTGATATCAGCATTATAATGCTTGGAATAGAGTTCCAATATTTCGTTGCTGGGCATTCCTTTTTTTGAATCGAAGAATTCAAAATTCCAGGTAAGACCTGCATCATTAATTGCAAATTCCCATGCCTTTATATGTAGCGGCATCGAATCTACCAGAGTGCCGTCGCAATCGAATATAAGCCCTCTGATAAATTCAGGTACCTCAATCTTCATTTGCCTCCTTAATTAAAACGGATTTTCAGATGGATAATAAACACCTTTAGGATAATTGAAGAAGATTTCTTTTACACCGAGCATTTTACTTGCATCAAAAAGTGTCTTTGAAGAATGTTTGAATGCTACTGCTGTATGGTGAGGAAATCTCTTCTCAATTAAAACATGACGGTAAAATCTTCCCATTTCATTTATAGCAAATACACCAATTGATCCGAACGATTTAGGATTGATATTCAACACTTCTCCATTTGCAACGTAAGCACGTACCTGTGCATCGGATGTTGATTGAATTCTGAAAATAGAGATTGGTCCTGATTTAATTTGTCCTTCCAGTGTTCCTCTTGTAATGTTTGGATCTTTACCCGGTTCCATCAAGCGATGCATAATAAGTTGATATTGCATAACCGGTTGAACAAGACAACCGGCAGATGTATTACCGCAATGGAAACCCATCCACAAATCATTAAGTGAATAATTCCCAATAATGTTTTTGTTCTCTTCATACATATCTTTAGGAACAGTGTTATTAATATCCAGAATTGCCGGAGGCATTTCTGTTGCACAGATGGCCATGTATTCGCTAAGTGCACCATAAATATCAGCTTCGCAAGCAACCGGAACACCGCGAGCTGCAAGACGTGAATTCAAATAACACGGAACATGTCCGAAATATTTTTCGAATGCGGGCCAGCACTTATTTGCAAATGCACCGTAACTCGAAGCACCAAGGTTTGCATTCATAAATTTTTCTAAAGCCAATTCATACTGGGCAAGTTTCTCAATTAAATCCGGATATGTATTTCCCTTTTTCAATTCACCCGCCATTTCCTCAGCAATTTTTTTGATCTCCGGATTTCCTTTTTCTGCCTGAACAATATCAAGCAGATCAAGTTCGCTGTTTTCCATTATCTCCACACCAAGATCGAACAAAGGTTGAATTGGTGCATGACATGTTAGAAAATCGAATGGACGCGGACCGAATGAAATTATTTTAAGATTACGAACACCAATAACAACTCTTGCAACAGGAATAAATTCTGCTAACATTTTTGTTATGTCTGAAGCATCACCAACCGGGTATTCCGGAATGTGAGGATTTAACCTCCGGAGACCAAGATTATAAGAAGCACTTAAGAGACCGCAATAAGCATCGCCACGGCCATTTATTAAATCCTTGCCTGTATCTTCAGCGGCAGCAGTTATCATAACAGGTCCGTTAAATTTTTGTGCAAGCAAAGTAGTTGGTCCTTCCGGTCCAAAATTTCCGAGATAAAGTGCAAGAGCATTTATTTCTTTTTGTTTCAATTCATCCAAAGCTTTTAATACGTCGCGCTCATTTTCAATTATAGTTTCTATTTCAATAACAGGTACATTCTGTTTTTTGCATTCAGCAATTACATTTTGTCTCCGTTTTTTAGAAAGTTCTATCGGAAAGCAATCGCGGCTAACGGCTACAAGTCCTAATTTTACATCTGGAATGTTCTGCATAAGTATTACTCCTTATTTTTCATCTGACCGTAATAAGCATCCGGTCCATGTTTTCTTTTATGATGTTTATTCAAAATATATTCCGGAAGAGGTTTAAGTTTCGGATTAATTAATTCAGAATTGAGAGCCATAAAAGCAATTTTTTCAAGAATAAGATTATTCTTAACAGCATCTTCAGCATTTATACCCCAGGTAAATGGTGCGTGTCCGGCAACCATTACAGCCGGAATTGAATTGTAATTGAGCTTGTGGAATCTTTCAACAATTACTTTACCGGTATTCAATTCATAATTTTTTTCGACTTCACTTTTCTTTAGAAATCTTGTAACAGGAACCACACCATAAAATGCATCTGCATGCGTAGTACCAAAGCATTGAATTTCTTTACATGCCTGGGCAAAAATTGTAGCATATAAACTATGACTGTGTGCAATCCCTCCGATATTTGTAAACGCTTTATATAATTCCAGATGAGTCGGTGTATCTGAAGATGGTTTTAATTTCCCTTCAACAATTTTTCCGGATAAATCTACAACAACCATATCGGAGATTTTCAGTTTTTTATAATCAACGCCGCTTGGTTTAATTACGACAAGTCCTTCCTCTCTTAAAATTCCGCTTACATTTCCCCAGGTTAATGTTACAAGATCGTATTTCACAAGATCTATATTAGCGGCGAGGACATTTTTTTTAAGTTGTTGTAGATTCATGATTGTATTAACACCTCATTCCGGATTATTAAAAGTTCTTTCATAACGTTATACATTCCGCCGGTCCATTGTTTTGTACCGAATGCATCATGCAATTGTTTATAAAGTGAATAAAGTTTTCTATACGTCTGATGACTCTGTGGATTTGGCATATAAACCTTTCCGATTCCGGTCATAACATTTTGTGCTTCATCTATCGTATTGTATCCACCTGATTTTTTGCCAGCAGCAACAGCGGCAAAAATTCCAGCACCAAGAGCAGGTGTCTGTTCACTTCTGGAAATTTTCATCGGTCGTCCAATTATATCGGCATAGATTTGCATAAGCAGAGAATTTTTAACAGCAAGTCCACCGCAGTTGATCACCTCTTTAACTTCTACACCATACTCTTCAAGCCGATCAATTATTGCAAGAGCACCGAACCCGGTTGCTTCTAAAAGCGCACGGTATATCTCGTGAGGTTGAGTATGAAGTGTTTGACCTACTAATAAACCTGTTAATCGCGCATCAACTAAAATTGTCCGGTTGCCGTTATTCCAATCGAGTGCAATCAAACCGCTTTCACCGGCTTTTAATTTTGATGCAGCTTTTTCCAGGTTCTTAAATTTTTCTTCTGATGATTTTCCATATTTCTCAGGAACCAGATTATTTACAAACCATAGAAAGATATCTCCAACTCCTGATTGACCGGCTTCAATTCCAAAGAAACCATCTCTAACAGAACCGTTTACGATTCCGCATACACCGGGCACGTCGCTCAATTTTTCTGTTTGAGGATGGATCATAATATCGCATGTACTTGTACCGACAATCTTAACTAATGCACCCGTTGTAATTCCGGCACCAACGGCGCCCATGTGAGCATCAAACGCACCAACTGCCACAGCTACATTTGTATCCAAACCTAATTTCTTTGCCCAAGATTCGGATAAGTATCCCGCAAGATTTTCTGATGTGAATGCTTTGTTATATAAACGATCCCGCAAATCACCGAGTCCGGGTGAAAGTGTTTCTAAAAATTCTTTATCAGGTAATCCGTTCCATTGATAATTAAACATTGCTTTATGACCGGCAGCGCATATACTTCGTTTAATATTATTGGGTGATAAATCACCAACTAATAATGCCGGAATCCAATCGCAGATTTCAACCCAGCTGTAAGCCGCATCAAAAACATCCGGCGAAGAATTTTTGCAGTGTAGAATTTTACTCCACCACCATTCTGATGAATAGACTCCACCTATTTTAGATAAGAATTGCGGACGGATTTCAGATGCAAGTTTAGTTATTTGTTCTGCTTCTGTAAAACTTGTATGGTCTTTCCATAGCCACACCATTGCCGCGGGATTTTTTTTGAAGCGTTTATTAAAACATAACGGTTCCCCCTCTTCATCAACCGGCATTGGACTGCTTCCGGTTGTATCAACACCTAATCCTATAACATCAGAATTCCTAAAATTCTTCTTAACTGATTTAGCTTTTCTTAATGCACCTTTTACTGTCGCTTCGATCCCTTTTATATAGTCATCAGGGTTTTGTCTTGCCAGATGAGGATTCCTGGAATCTATTATCACACCATCCTTACCCGAAGGATATGCAAATACATGAGTTGCTAATTCATTTCCATTAGCAACATCAACTATTAAGGAGCGGCACGAGTTAGTACCGAAATCAATTCCGATTACATATTTAGACATTTCGATTTCCGCCGATTATCCAACAAAGTATAAGTAAGCTGCAAGAATAAGAACCAAAACTAAACCCGATAAAATTACATCCCGTTTATCCCAGCTTGCTCTTGTTTCTTTACGGTGTTCTTCATTAACAGTACCAAATGTTAATCCGCTAATACGCTGATAATCCGGTTCAGAGGTCATATAACTTACAATAAACATAACAGCAAGAGAGATAATGAAAATTAAAAGACTGTAATACTGGAAGAAAATATTATTAATAATCCACAAGAACGAACCCGTTTCGTAGTGAAAATCTTTTATCAACTTAACGGGAGTATCAATTGCAAGACGAATTAGACCGAGAACAAAACCTGTATATAATGCTGCGAGACAACCCTTTGTATTCAACCGTTTATGAAATACACCGGCAAAGAAGACTACGAAGATTGGTGGTGCAAGATATGCCTGAACTCCCTGGAGATAATCATACAATCCTTTACCGCCTTTAATAACCGGAAGCCACATCAATCCTATCAATACCATAACACTGGTTGCAACTCTTCCAATCCATACCAACCGTTCCTGAGATACATTCGGTTTAAGGCGAGAATAAAAATCAATAGTAAATAATGTTGAAGAAGCATTGAATACACCGGCAAGAGAACTCATTAAAGCGGCAAGCAAACCGGCTACAACTATTCCACGAATTCCAACCGGTAAAACATTTGCAACCATTAAAGGAAATGCCTGTTGTGCATTATCGCGGATTATATTTCCATCCGGACCAATTAGCTGTTGATGAAGGACAGGAACTTTTCCGCTAACAGCAAGTGCATAACAAATTATTCCGGGAATAATGAAAATGAAAACGGGCAAAAGTTTGAAGAATGCAGCAGCTATAGAACCTCGGCGTGCTTGTGTTTCGTTTTTTGCAGAGAGTGCACGTTGAACAATATATTGATCTGTTGTCCAATACCATAATCCTATTATTGGTGCACAGAATAACATTCCAAGCCACGGGTAATTATCATTAAAGTACCATGCCATTTTACCAGCTTCTTTTATCGGAGCCCATGTTCCTTCAATTCCGGATGGGACTAATGGTTTCCATAGATTAAACATTTCTGATCCTACGATTGAACGGAGTTCAGACCATCCTCCTAAATATGATAAACCGAATATTGTTACAAGTGCAGATCCAATTATAAGAATTATAGTTTGAATTGCTTCTGTGTATGCAACGGCTCTCATACCACCCAGAATTGTATATAAACCTGTTATAAGAATTACAAGTATTGAGCCTACCCAGAAACTATCCATTCCCCAGAAATTTATATCCGGAAGAAGGACAGCAAAGACAACGCCGCCGGCAAAAATCCCGACTGCAATTTTTGTAAGTACATAAGCGATTAATGAAATTCCTGAGAGGACAGTTCGAGCATGTGCA
>JAGVBL010000125.1 GCA_020059785.1 Ignavibacteriales bacterium
AAGAAACTCCGGCATAGTAAAAACTTTTGATCTCATGTAAAACGGAACCATAACCCAGCCAAGTACAAGTAAACACCACGCATGTAATTCATAATGCGCCATTGCAACACCATCGGTTGCACCGGAACCGGCAAGACCAACTAAATGTTCCGAACCAATGTTCGAAGCAAATATTGATGCGCCTACAATGAACCAGCCAAGATGTCTTCCGGCAAGAAAATAATCTGTTGCTGTATTCTGCCTCTTTTTAATTACCCACCAGGCAAGTCCAATTATTATTGAGAAATACCCGGCAATAACGATCCAATCAATAGGATGTAATACGGACATAGCAAAGTTCTCCTTGGATTGAAATTATTTTATTGAAAACTGGTAAATAGTTGTTTGATTATATTCCTGTCCCGGACGAAGTGTTACTGATGGAAACTCCGGTTTATTCGGTGAATCAGGAAAACATTGTGCTTCCAGACAGAGACCGGTTCTATATTGATAACCGATTCCCTTTTTACCATTAATTGAACCATCAAGAAAATTGCCCGAGTAAAATTGCATACCGGGTTGATCTGTATACACTGTCATCAATCTTCCACTCAATGGTTCATATAATTCAACAGTTTTGTTCACCTTGCCGTCATAATTTCTTAAAACCCAGTTATGATCATATCCTTTTCCGAAGGCTAACTGCTCAAACTTATCATTTATTCTTTCACCAATTGCAAACGGAGTTCTAAAATCCATTGGAGTTTTATCGACCGATTTTTTTTCACCTGTTGTAATCAATCCTTTATCAACCGGAGTGAACGTATCTGCATCAATCATTAATTGATGATCAAGAATTGTGTTTGCTGGATTACCGGTTAGATTGAAATATGAATGATGCGTTGGATTTAGAATTGTCGGCTTGTCGGTTGTTCCATTGTAATCGATTCGCAATTCATTATTGTTTGTAAGTGTATATGTTACGGTTACTGTTACATTACCGGGGTAACCTTCCTCGCCATCGGCACTAACATAAGTTAGAACAAGAGCCGGTTCGCCGGTATCCGAAACAACTTTAGCATCCCACAGAACTTTATGAAAACCGATTTTGCCGCCATGAAGATGATTTTCACCATCGTTTACCGTCAACTGATAATTAACACCCTCTAAACTAAACTGACCTTTACCAATTCTGTTTCCATAACGCCCTACTATTGAACCTTGATAAGAATTATCATTGATATAACCCGTTAGCGAGTCGTAACCCAGAGTAACATCCTCAAATTTTCCATTACGATCAGGAACAATAATAGATCTAACAATTGCACCATAGTTAATAATATTAACCTGCATACCGGAAGTGTTATGCAATCTGAATTCATATACTTCTTTGCCGTTCGGTAATTTTCCGTAAAGTGATTTTTCAATCATCGTTTCAACCTTTTTGTTGTTTTGACAACCGATAATTAAAACAGACATAACTGCTGCGAGTAAACTAAAAAGAAATTTCTTCATTGCTTATCTCCGCTCAATTTTTAGCACGTAGAGTTTTTATATAACTTTGAGGAGGACCCAGATAACTTTGTTTAATTCCACCCGGATAAGTTTCAATAACTATTTTTTGAAATACCACACCGGGGTCAATAGCCCAGATTTTTAATGTGTGTTCTCCCTCGTGTTTAATAATATGATTTGTAGTTGTTACTTTAATATTGTTGCTTACTTTTTGATTCCACTCATGCGGATATTTCCAATCCGGGATTGTATCGGCACTATGAATATTTACTATTTGTGGAGGTTCGTCGTTGAATGATACTGCATAACGCAAACCTTTAGTATGTTGAAAATTGAGAGTGGGTGATAAAAACAAATTAACCTTCATCTCACCTTTAGAGAAGAAATGAATCTTATATTCCATTCTCGGACTGTTTTGATGAAGTGTTTGTTCAGGAACGGTTACGGGTTCAATCGTCATTGCCGATGAAGTTCTCCCAAGGTTCGGAATTTTCCGCCATTTTATTAATTCAGATTCAACTGCTCTGGAAAAATTTTCTGCTTCAATCGAAACATAACCATTACTTTCAATAAATGCTTCACTATTTATTTTCAATGATTTATAATTTTTTATTATCAGATTTACGGTAACACTTTTACCGGTTCCATCAATTATTAACGGAACAATTGTCTTTCCATCGGGAGCTTTTTTCCAATCAACACTCACAAAAATTCTTTTCTCTTTTTCAATTTTCCCTTTAGAATTAGAAACAATAATCCACGGCTGTGTAGTTTGAACAGTGAAATTAAACGGTTGTTTTCCTCTATTAAAGATTTCTATATAATAAGATTGTTTATTGAATGAATCGAATTCGGGAAGAACTGCTTCGCTCTTTTCCAACGGGCACCATTTATCCGAACCTTCAATTGCAACACCCATATCAGCTTCATCAGGAATACTAATTTCATTAACAGCCGGCATATAATTTTTATCGGGCTGCTGCCATGATGTATAACCGATATGCGTTTGATCCATCATATGAACCCACTTACCACCAGCCATTATGTTATTATAATAGTAAGTGATTAAGGAATCTTTTTCGAATAATTCTTTTGCAAGATTAGCATGATCATTAGTTGAAGCTCTACCCTGTTTAGCATACAGCCGATTCTTACCAACCGTAACATATAATTCATTCAGGTTAGCGCTTGCCTCCGGTTGATGTAATACGAGTTGATAAAATGCATCATTATATTCTTTTGGAAGCTGTTTGCCGATTTTTTTTGCTTTTGCTACAACCTCATTATATTCGGCAACAACAGTTTCAGCTTCGCGATAGTTTGCTAAGCTGTATGTATCTGCATAAAGCATTTCCGGTTTACGCCGCGAATTAAATTTTGTGTATTTATTTAATATGTCTGCAATTTCATTTGAGTATTTCGATCCGAACTGCTGCTCTGCCCATTGGCGCGAATACTCAGGTAAATCCGCTGCTTCTATTTTTTCCGGATCCCATGCATAATCAAGGAAAAATTGTGTTGGGAATTCCATCGGCTTAATATCTCCAACATTAACAATCCATATTTCCCGTGCACCATATTCATAGGCAAGGTTCATCTGTTCCCATACGCGTTCAATCTGATTAGTATTAAGCCACTTATAATTGCGGGGTCCGCCTACAAAATAGTAATGATAATAGATTCCATAACCGCCTTTACGTGGTGGATCAGATAATTTAGGAAGTAAGCGGAGATTACCCCAGTTGTCGTCGCATAGTAAAAGAGTTACATCATCGGGCACGCGCATTCCCTTTTCATAATATTCCTGAACCTCTTTGTACAAAGCCCAAACTTGAGGAATTGTTGTAACATCTTTACCAGTAACATCAGCAATAATTTTTCTCTGGTCAGCAACAATTTTTTCGAGCAGCGAGACATTTGCCTCGGGGCTCATAGCTTCATCGCCATCGCCTCGCATTGCAAGAGTAATAACGCTCTCGTAGTTTCCCATTCTTTTAATACCATCGCGCCAGAATTTTCTAAGTGCGCTATCATTCTTTTCGTAGTTCCATGGACCCGAGCCATAACGACGCCATTCATCGTGAGCACGCATCATCGGCTCGTGGTGCGATGTACTGATAACTACTCCGTATTCATCTGCAAGTTGAGGACTAACAGGGTCGTCATCATAAAACGCACTGCCCCACATTGCCGGCCATAAAAAGTTTCCGCGTAACCGGAGTATTAACTCGAATACATGTTCATAAAATTTACTGTTGAACCCGCCAAATTTTTTCTGCGACCAGCCTGATAGTGCCGGAGCTTCATCATTAATAAAAATTCCTCTGTACTTTATTTTGGGTTCGCCCAATGTAAATCTGGTTGGTAAAATGTAGATATTCGATTTTTTCTTAACCGGAACATCAGCCCACCAATACCAGGGTGAAACGCCAATCTGTTCGGAGAGATTATAGATTCCATAGATTGTACCGCGTTTATCACTTCCCGAAATTATCAATGCACGATCTACATTTGGAAATGGTTTATCAACTACCTGTATTAAAAACGATTCGCGTTTTCCAACAATTTCTTGAACATCAATTTTATCTTCATCAATTAATTTGTCAATCAAAGGATTATTACCAACCGTTCCAATCAATACAATTTCTTTTGAGGTGGGAATAGAATCAAATATTAAATTAGCTTTAGCACCGCACACATTTTTAATATCGGTTTGAAGATGTTTAATTATGCGATGCACACCCGGGAAATCTTCTTCACTTATTATAATAGGAGCAGACTTCCCTTTCTCAACTAATGTGAAAGCGCCTTTTACTTTTTTTGTTGTAACGTAAGAATTCTTATCTATTGAAAAAGACAAATGATTGGAAATGAAAAAATATAATAGGATTACTGCAAAGATTGGTTTTTTCATGTCAATCCTGTTTTATATTTAATAAACTAATTCTTCCTACTGTTCAAAGTTATCCGTACGAAATGGCGAAGCCGGTAGTCCTTCCTTATTATATAGATTAGCTCCTTCCGGATTATCAGCCCAGGCATACCTCACAGCAATTGGATTTTGAATCTGATCGTTCCACACAACAACTTTGTTCTTTATAATTTTTGCATTAGCCCAAATAAATTTTTTGTCTTCACCGGCAATAGCAAATTGTTTCAGTTCATCGCCATTAGAAACTAAACCACTTCCAACATGATCAAATGTCAGTTCGATTGTGTTTCCTTTTATTTTCATCGATTTATATACCGGTCCTGAGTAAACAATACTTTTTTCTTTATACGCAAACTTTCTTGCAGCAAGTGCCAATCTAATACCAACATCTTTTTTATTTAATGGATGAATATCATTCCATTCACCTATATCTATTGTAACAGCCATTCCGGTGTTAGGAACTGAAAGAGATTTAAGCTGGGATTCTCTTAACAATGCCCACAAACTTTCTGATGGTTGATTTTTAGCATCCATAAAATTTGCAAGCTGGACAAACAGAAATGGAAATTCCCCCTGTTTCCATTTATTACGCCAATCGGAAATGAGCGTAGGAAATAGTTTTCTGTATTCCATCGCTTTATAAGGAGCTGTATTTGATTCGCCCTGATACCAGATTACTCCTTTTATCCTATAATTGAGGAGTGGATGAATCATTGCATTATACAATCCCAATGGTTTCCATCGTATAAAAGTCTGGCTACCAAGCGGATCCATTGTTGCACCTAATTTAAATTGCCATTCACCTTTCAGGTCAATTGTATCGTTGTTAACGATAAGCTGATAAGGTTTATCGGGGAAGAAACCGCCCCGGCCAGAACTATTGACAACACGAATAACAATTACATTTTCACCTTCCTTCAAAACATTTGCCGGAACATTATACCAGCGCGGAGGATATTGATAAGTAACATTACCAACAAACTTTCCATTAACAAATGTTGAATCCGCATCAACAATTCTTCCCAATATCAACTTTGCATTTTTACCGGCAACTAAATGCGGTAAATTTATTTTTTTTCTGAACCAAACAACACCGTTAACATTTCCTATTTCAGTATCTGCCCAGAATCCGGGTATATTCATTACATTCCAATCTTCTGCAATTAGTTTTGGATCGGACCATTTTAGTGAGTCCTTGTAACCCAAATCTTTTTGATCAAGCTGAGTATACCATGCTTGAATTCTTTGCTGATCGCTTGTTTCAATCTGTTTGATTAATGAACTGTCTTTAAATTGTTGCGCTTCGTTATAGTAATGAGGAAATTCTTTTAGAGTCTCTTCGCTTATCCATGCTTCTGCCGGTGAACCACCAAGACTGGTATTTATAAGTCCAACCGGTATCTTATACTTTTGATAAATTTCTTTTGCAAAGAAATATGCAGCGGCAGAAAAATTAAGGACTGTTTCAGGGTTTGCAGATTGCCATGAACCGTTATCAAGATCAGTGTGTGCAATGTTAAAATCATATTTCTGAGGAACAGAAAACTGACGGATGAAATTATTAGTAGAATTTGCAATATCGGTTTCGTAAAGAGGATAAACGCGCCGCATCGGCATTTCCATATTAGATTGACCGGAACAGACCCAGACATCACCAATCATTATATCTTTAACAGTAATGGAATTACTC
The DNA here is from genome assembly GCA_020059785.1 of Ignavibacteriales bacterium. GTDB lineage: Bacteria > Bacteroidota > Ignavibacteria > Ignavibacteriales > Melioribacteraceae > DSXH01. The sequence goes on from JAGVBL010000125.1 coordinate 6,117, forward strand.
GCATCAAATTTCATTTCGAACGGACCACCGGCTTTTAATTTTGGAAATGTAATACTCCATTCACCATTTTCATTTGCCCAAGCAGTGTACTTAGACTTAACGAACTGAACTACTACTTTTTCACCGGGTGATGCCCATCCCCATATTTTAACTTTGGAATCTCTCTGCAAAACCATTCCATCGCTAATTAGTTTAGGTAACCTAATCTGACCAAAAATGCCGATTGTAAAAAGAAGAGTTAAAAGAAAAGTATTTCTGATAAAACTGATTTTGTTCTTCATTGGAAAGCTCCAATAATCATTTCAATACTTTTATAAAAATAGCTACATAAAAAAACTATTTATTCAGTTCATAAATTCTGAAATTGCCGCTTACCTGTAATAATCCGAGCATTGTTAATAATCCATTATAGTATCTGTAATGTCCGGTCGGCATTTTTAATTCCCATAACTCACGAACAAACTCTTCTCTGATATCAAGGTCGGAAGCAAGTGCTGCAACAGCATTCATTGCCACCAGACCTTCACTATGATCGAAAAATAATACTTTGCCATCAAGAGTAAACAAACTGCCATAATCTTTTATTCCTTGTGAATAGAAAAAGGAAAGCAATTTGTTTGATTGTTCAACTGCCCATTCATCTTTAGCAAACCACTGGTAGTCAACTGCAACATTCATTGCAACACGCCATGCATCATACTGAAATTTATCATGACCTCCGCCCCACCTGTCAATCGGAGTTCCGTCAAAATTTGCATAGTCCGGGGCTAAACCAGTTCCCGGATGAACCGCTCTTTTCAAAAAACTTCTACTTGTATCGGCGGCTTCTTTCCAAAAATTATTTTCTTTATCTGCCCACAAAGCCCATAATTCATAATAATGAGGAACGTGATAAGAGGGATCCGTAAAATCATCAGCTTCACCCGAGGGTACAAACACAACCTGTTTATTTTTTTTGTTGAACATGTTTGTAACAACGTTACGTTCGTCTGAATACTCGGTTTTGTTTAGCATTGCATCCAGAATTTTTTGTGCTTCGTAACGATAATTAAAAATCCCCTCTCCGTCTCCCCATCTTGCAGATGCAAAGAAGAGAGTCATTACAAACCAGACTTCACCATCGGAAGCAGAGTTTTCGCTGATTTTAGTTCCATCGGCTCTGCAATGCCATGCAAAATAATCTTTATGCGGTCCGCTCTGATGTTGCATGTATGTCTTAGCCCATTTCCATAGCCGGTCAAATTCCTCTTTCTTATCAAGCTGAACCGTAATCATCATTCCATAAGACATCCCTTCCGTGCGGACATCATCGTTATTTATATCTAATATGTAAGCCATATCATTTCCAACAGGGTAATACACACGTTCATTTCTATCATCACCATAAAAAAGCTGATTGAAAGCGTTGTCAATTTTCAGCTGTACTTCTTCTTTAGTTAATCCTAAAAGTTCTACAAAAAGATTTGGATAAACACCGGTATGGAATGAACCGTTTCCTTTATTTTTATTCCCCATTAATCCACAGCCCATTAATAATAGAATGGTAAATGATAATAAAATTACTCGTTTCATATTATTCTCAATTTATTAAAACTGATTTAACTATTTCATCAGAATAAGTTTTTTAACCTGGCTGAACTGACCAGCATTTAATTTATAGAAATAAACTCCCGATGAGAGATTCGGAACATTTAATTTCACATTGTGAGTTCCGGCATCATACTCTCCTTCGGCAATGTTCATTACAACTTTACCGAGCATATCGATCAACTCCAGACGGACATAATTTCTTTGCGGCAAGCTGAAAGAAATTGTTGTTGAAGGATTAAAAGGATTAGGATAATTCTGTAATAGCTTGTATTCGTCGGGCAACTTATCCGTATCACTTACAGATACCACTTTATCACCGGTAATAAAACTTGCAACAGTAGAATAATCGCTTGTTCCTTTATCATTTGTAGCACTCACACGCCAGTAATATCTTGTATTAGCGTCAAGTGTTTTTGTTTGCATAGTTGTATCAGCAACCGTAGTATCAATAACCGTAGATGAAAAAACGGAGTTAATCGAAACCTGAACTTTATACGATATAGCTCCGGGGGAAACTCTCCATATCAAGATAGGATTTCGAG
>JAGVBL010000197.1 GCA_020059785.1 Ignavibacteriales bacterium
AATATCAACAACGTATAACTATTCTCACCATTATTTACTAAAACCGGCTTAAGATCATCAATACCATTTAAAAAATATTTTAATTGATCAAATTGTACCGCAATAACATTCGATGATTCAATACTTTCATTCCACAATTTGCTTATTGAGTTTAGAGTAAAGTAGTAATTTACTCTATCGGGTTTATCAATTATAAGAGAATATGAATTCTGATTTGCAGGAATGACATCCAGCAAATAATCGGGTAAAAGTTCAGCAGCTGGATGAGGCAAACTGTATATTCCGAAATATGCAATGCTGTCCTTCGATTTTTTCTGATCAATACTCCAATTAAATAAAAATTTACCATTACCGGAATCCGATAATTTTACTTCCAGTCCCGAAGGAGGCTCCGGGTAAATTCCACCAAACCAGCTCATAAGTGTCGGCAAAACCTTGTACTGAAAATTTCTAAAACGATAATCAGCAATACTTGAATACCTGAAGAAAGCAACACCATCGGCATTTATAATTCTGGAATAATTAATCATCTCTTCAATTCCCGGTTTTACATTTTCCTTATATGCTCCAATTCCAAGTACAACTTGCCGTCCATAAGAGTTTTCTACCCATTCCTTTGCCAGTAAGTCGAAACGAGTATTGTCGTTTAACGACCAATAAATTTGCGGAGCTACATAGTCGAGCAGACCGCGTTTAAGCCATTCGCGAGTATCCTGATAGATCTCTGAAAAACTTTCCCAGCCGTACATTCCCTTCTGATTTTTAAAAACACCTATAGGCGCCGCACCAACTTTAACAAATGGTTTTTTACTCTTAACTTTTTTGTTAATTAATTGAACCAATAATGTAATGTTATTTCTGCGCCAATCATCAATAGGTATTCCACTGCCATAAACATTATACGAAAAAGCGTCATCAAAATTTTTTCCCGGGTACCTAATAAAATCAAGATGAACACCATCAACATCATAATTTTCAACCATCTCCTCAATTATACTTGCAATATATTCTCTAACCTCCGGTAATCCGGGATCGAGCCAGTAGGATTTAACTCCATCGCGGAAATCTTCAATAACCCATTCAGGTTTTCTTTGCACAATATGATTTGGATTATTTAATGTGGCGGACTCGCTGCCGGTAAAACATCGGACAGTATTAACCCATGCATGTATTTCGAGACCATGCTTGTGCGCTTCTTCAATTGCAAATTTTAGCGGATCATATGATGCCGTTCCGCCGACCTTACCTGTTATGTACGGTGATAATTGTTCAAAAGAGGAATTGAAAAGCACTGTTCCGTTGCTTCTTACTTGAAAGTAAACTGTGTTAAGATTTTTTTCTTTTATGTTATCGAATATTTTTACTAATGCTTGCTTCTGTTTTTCCTGATCAAATGTTGGCGGAGGCCAATCGAGACGGTAATTAGTTGCTACCCACACTGCGCGTGTTTCGCGGTCAATCTGTGAAATAATAGTAGATTGAATAAAGAGCATGAGCAAGAGCACGAACAATTTCATGTTTATCAATTTGAAAATATTATTGAGAATAACTGAAAAAGTCGTCATAAACTCAGCTAACCAGAAAATGATCCATTCCATTATTAATTGATTCAAGCACCATATTAGCCGGAGCTTCTACATCGACCAAAATATTCCCGGCTTCAATAATAAGAACGAATTTAATCTTATCATCGAACGATTTTTTATCTCGTTTCATTATCTCATAAATTTTCATGGGGTAAAAAAAGTTCAGGCTAATCCTGTCTTTGGCTTTAAGTAAAAGAGAAAGATATTCCTTGAAGTGATTTTCATTAATAATACCGAGCTTTCTTGACAAATAAAGTGAGCATGTTAAACCAAGTATTACTGCCTGTCCGTGTTTAATTGTATGTCCTCGTTCCACTTCAATTGCATGAGCAAAGGTATGACCAAGATTAAGAATTTTCCTTAGACCTTTTGTTTCCCTTTCATCATTTTCAACTATTCGGGCTTTGAATTTTGTACAGGTTTCAATTGAGTTGAGAAGAAGCTTAGTATTCAGCTTAAGAGATTTGGGCAATCCCTTTTTAATTTTTTTCAGAAATTCACCGCCGGTAAGAAATGAGTATTTAATTATTTCACCTAATCCACAAATAAATTCTTCTTCTGGTAATGTTTTAAGAAAGTCGGTATCAATAAGAATAAACTCGGGTTGATAAAAAGTACCTATAATATTTTTGGTAGAATCAAAATTAATTCCGGTTTTACCGCCTATAGAGCTATCGACCATTGCTAAAAGAGTTGTCGGGACGTGTATAATCTGAACGCCGCGGCTAAAAGTTGAAGCTGCGTAACCGGCAATATCGCCAGTTATTCCGCCGCCTATTGAAATTATTAATGTATCCCTACCAAATCCATTTTCTATTAGTGCGGAATAAATATCATTCAACCGGGAAGAGGATTTGTTTATTTCGTTTGCATTAAAACTGTAAAGACATACTTTTGAATCAATTCCTGAAATAAAAGAATCTATTTTGGTTGAGTGATAGTTATGTACATTTTCATCTACAACGATAAATATTTTCCTGTTAAGCCGGTTTTTATCAATAAGAAATTTCAGTTTTGAAAATAATCCTTTACCATAATAGACCGGGTATGATTTGCTTGTTGTAACAACATCAATTTTTTTCATTGAATAATCCTAAAATTTTTTTTGCAATTTTATCAACAGTAATACCAATAGGGCTAATATCAGTATTAATTATCAGATCTGCTTTTTCGTAATAGACACTTCTTTTTTCGAGCAATTCTTTAATTCTTTGAATGAAATCTTCCTGTGGCTTTTCGTTTAATACCAAGTCCTTAAAAATAGGGCGGTCAGTTTTATTTTTAAGACGTCTGTAAAGATTTGAAGGTGATACTTTAAGATAAACAATTTTACCCGCCGATTTCATCAGCTCAAAATTTTCTTTACTCGTAATAGTACCGCCGCCTAAGGAGATTATAATATTACTTTTTTGAGATAAGTTCATTAATATTTTGCCTTCAATATCTCTAAAATACTGCTCCCCTTTTTTTTCAAATATTTCAACTACAGTAAGGTTTTCTTTTTTTTCAATCTCTTTATCCAGATCATAAAAATCTAATCCAAGTACATTTGCCAGAATGGGTCCCAGTGTACTCTTACCGCTTGTCATAAATCCTGTTAAATAAATTCTTTTATTCGGCATACAAAACCATGTTTTACTTTTCCAATTAAAATATGATTAATAAAATAATGAAGTTTGGAGAATTGTAAAGAGTAAAATGTTAAAAACCGATTGTCAAACCGATTGTAAATGTTACTCCGTCAATATTCACTTTAGTAGTAAAAATATTATCAGAAATCAAATATGAGTTTCCTCTGTAGTTTACAGTTGAATTGGAATATTTACTTTTCAAAATAATTTCGGGATCTCTAAAACGCATCTGTCCGCGTACAGAAATCAATTCATTTACAATATAATCCATGCCAACAGAAACATTAATACCATAGCCAATTTTTTCGCTTTCATTTACAAATTCAACATCGCCAAACTCCCGTATATGGTTACCAAAATAGAAACCGCCGCCGCCGCCCATAAAAAACTTAAATCTTTCTGTAGAAAACGGAAGTATATAATAAAGGTTGAGTTCTACAGGTATTAAATTATATCCTTCATTAATATCAATACGATTTTCTCCCAAAATAAAATTACTATGTGCGTAGGTTTTTCTTAGAAGCTCTGTTCCAATGCCAATTATCATGTACTCGAATACACGGTACCTAAGTTCAAAGGAAAGATTATAGATACCATCAAGACTTTCATATTCTGATCTTAAAACCGGGTCTGCTGAATTTGGCTGAAGATATAATTTTGATGTAGTGGTATAATTATAACTAACTGAAAAATTGAAATTGCTTCCGTTGTATTGCGAAAAGTTCTTACTGCAAAATACAAGAAGAAAAAATAATATTGAGTAATATTTGAATTTCATAATTATTGGAAGGAAATATAGAAAATCGTCTTATAAATCAAAGGGGAAAAAAGAATAGACCAGTCTTGAATGTTTTCACAATCAAGACTGGCATAAAATTCTATCTGTAGAACATATATCTGTTATCCACTACGTCTGCTTCTTTTCTTAATTCCTGAATCCAGGTATTATAGTAATTGTTTTTCTTCTGTTGAAGTATTTCTTTTTTAATGGATAGTTTTTGAGAATCGAAAGAAGTTTGATCAAATGGAGTTCGGTTCTTCAAATTGATGAGGTATACTCCAATACTTCCTTTTACCGGCTGAGACCATTTATTTAATTCGGCTTTATATGAATAGTCGGTAAATGCAAAGTCTCTGCCAATACCCGGTATATTACCGTTAGTTGTAAATTCAGTTGCAGAATCTACGCGTGCTGCATACCAAATTGATTTCGCAATTTGTCCGTCGCCGTTATCGCCGATTTTATCACGGATCTGTTTAGCATAATCCATCGCTTTCACAAATGCTTTTTCACGCATAACATCATTTTTAATAAGAGCTTTAACATCATCGAATTTTTTAAATCCGGCTTTAATAACTTCTGAAACAGTTGCAACAACATAACCTGAAGCAACACGGTATACTTCGCTAACTTTTCCAACTTTATTATCGAATGCCCATTTAACAAGAGCAACATTAATTCCCACACCGGGAATTGCCTGAGCATCTTCTGTAAAAGGAGGAGTTTCTATAACACTATACTTCAACATATTTGCTTCGGAGTCAAAACTATTTTCATTAGCTACATATGCAAAATCCGATGCATCCTGGAAAAGTTTATCATTTGTTGAAGCAGAAATTTCTACTTTGTTAATTATCCTTTCTACAACAAAATCTTCGCTGGATCTACCCGTTACTTTAATAATGTGGTAGCCAAAAACGGTTTTTACAGGTTTTTGAACAACACCAATCTTACCATTAAATGCTGCCTCTTCAAATTCTTTAACCCACTGTCCTCTTGTAGCCCATCCAAGGTCTCCACCGTTAGCACTGCTGCCGTCCTGAGAATTTGCTTTAGCGGTTTCTTCAAAACTTGCACCCTTCATTATTTCGTTGTAAATATCATTCGCTTTCTTAAGGTCTTCGTTGTCATTTCCGGTTTTTCTAATAAGAATATGTGAAGCTCTAACAGACTCCTGTTTCGATTTTACCTTGTCAATAAATCGAAAAACTACATATCCGTCAAAAGTTGAGAATGGACCAAGGATTTCACCCTTATTAGCTTTTAAGAATGCGTCCTTTGCTTCCACCGGTAATGATGAAATATTCAACGTGTCTTTTGAATAAGGTTTATCAGAATAAATTTCTATATACGATTTGAAAGAAGCAGTATCACCTTTTGCTTTTGCAACAATGGCTTCCAAATTTTTCTTTACACCAATCGAGTCGCTTTGAGAAGGTTGTCTTCTAAAAAGTACATATTTAATTTTTCTTGATGGTTCTATCTTATAGTTATCAAGATTTTTGTCGTAGAACTTTTTTAGATCGGTGTCAGTAACATTCAACTGATCCTGTGGAATTGTATTAGGATCAATAAGAATATAATTGGCTTTCATTTTAATATTCTGGGAAACAAATCTCTCTTTAGCTTCTTCATCACTAACAGTAACAGAAGCAAAAAGATAATTTTGTAATTTCTGTTGAATAAGCTGCTGACGGATCTGCTCTTCTACAGCAATAACAATTTCTTTATTTCTTGGGTCTCTTAGTGCCTGTTCATAAAGTTGTCTGTTAAAATTACCGGTTGAGTCGGTAAATTGTTGACGAAGCATAGGAGGAGGATTAGGACCTAATATTTCGTTTTTAATTTCATCATCGGTAACAACAATACCAAATTCTTTAACTTTTTTATCAAGCATTTTCTGGATGATTAATGCATCCCACACTTGATCGCGGAAAAAATCCATCTGGGTTTCATTAATCTGCTGACCGGTCATCTGTTCCTGATTTTGCTTTGCACGTTCAACCAGATTAGAATATTCCTGATAGGTTATTTCTTCACCGTTAATCGAGCCTACATTTTGTGCTTGATGCCTTACAAAATCAAGAACGTTAGAATCGGAAATAACCATAAAAAGAACAAATAGACCACCAACAGTTAATATAAACCATGGAGCTAAACTCCTCATCTTGGCCATCATAGCCATATAAAACGACCTCCAATTAAGAAAAAATGAAAATTTAGGCGTTTAATTTAGATACATGGGGGCTCAAATGCAATTTGAATATAATTGTAAAGATTGGAATCAAAATAGTGAGTTAAAGTTAATTCAAGTTAAAATTTATGATTGTCCGCTGTATCTTAATCCGATTCTAAGCGTACCTCAAATCGGGTGATAAAATAGCCGTAAGGTAATAAGAAAGAAGAAGATATCGGAAATAACGATTTTGCGCAATCGTTAAATAAGGATA
>JAGVBL010000162.1 GCA_020059785.1 Ignavibacteriales bacterium
AAATTCAGCGAGCTCAGCGTTTCCTTTGCGATCTCTGCGTGCTAGTCTTTATACTTTTTTTAGAAAGGTTTTTGAATGGAATTTTTAGCCGAACTTCATCCCAAAGTAATTCATTTCCCGATAGCATTTTTTATCCTCTATTTTTTGTTTGAAACTGCCGGAGTTGTGTTTAAGAAAGACTTTTTGTTAAAGTCGTCCTTAATCATTCTATTACTTGCTATAATTTTTTCTTTGCTTGGCGTTCTTACCGGTAACCAGGCGCACGAGTTAGTAAAGCAAAGGCAGACAGATACAGTGCTTTACAATGATCTAATAAATCAGCATGAATTATTTGCAACACTAACTTTATGGTATTCCCTTGCCGTTTTAGTGCTGAGAATATACTTATCGATAAAGAAAAAATTTACAGGAAGAATTAAATACTTATTTATTGTTTTGGGATTAATTGGTTCGTTTTTAATTTTCCTAACCGGTTTATACGGCGGCGATCTTGTTTTTAAATATGGAATTGGGACAAAGATATTTTAACTTTGTGATGTCATGAAAAAATTATTTATTGTTTTATTATTACCTTCACTTTTGTATGCACAGGAATTTAAGTTCGGTGCCGCAAAAGGATTATTTATGGGAATAGGAGTTGGACCCCGTTTTCCAATTGGCAGTTTCTCCGATAACAGTAATATCGGAGTTGGATTTGATGTTACATTCTCTTATGCCGATAACGAACTTCTACCATTCTTTCTTTACACTAATATCGGCTATCAGCATTACCCGGGTCGTCAGGATTTTTATAAGCGAACGGATTACTCATCTTTCTCAAGTAATGTTTTAGTAATTGCGCCCGGTGTAAGGTATTATTTCCCTCCATTAATTGAGAGTGTTATGCTGCTTATGCCTGTTGTTGATGCTGGACTCTCATTCTCATATTTCGAAAAGTCGCATCAATTTAAGTTAGACCGCGGCAAACAAAATTATGTTGAGGAGACGGGTAAATTCGGATTTCATATAGGTGCCGGTTTTTCAATGTTCATTCTGGATGTTATTACATATTACAACTTTCTAAATAACAATGAATACATTTCATTTAATTTGCGTGCTACTATTCCCATCTTTGTAACTTTCTAAGAGGTAATTATGGATTATAGAAATATATTATTCGAAGTAAAAAATAAAATTGCATTCGTAACAATTAACCGTCCAGATAAATTAAATGCGCTTAATAACGAAACCCTTAGCGAACTAAATTCCTGTTTCGATTCTATAAGCACTAACGACGAAATAAACGTAGTAATTATAACCGGAGCGGGAGAAAAAGCATTTGTTGCCGGGGCTGATATTTCTGAGCTTAATAAGCTGAATGAAACTACAGGAATGACATTCTCCGGGTTCGGTCAGGGTGTTTTTAATAAAATAGAAAATTTGAATAAACCTGTTATTGCTGCAATAAACGGATTTGCTTTAGGAGGAGGATGCGAACTTGCGATGGCTTGTCATATCAGAATTGCTTCCGAAAAAGCTAAATTCGGGCAGCCCGAAGTTAACCTTGGAATAATTCCGGGTTACGGCGGTACTCAAAGATTATCGAGATTGATTAATACTGGACGTGCTGCTGAATTAATTTTAACCGGTGATATAATAGACGCTAACGAAGCAATGCGAATCGGTCTAGTTAATAAAATTTATAAGCCGGAAGAATTAATTTCCAAAGCTGTTGAACTGGCTGAAAAGATTTCAACTAAAGGTCAAATTGCAGTTGAACTATCTCTTAAAGCAATTGTTAATACAAATAACCTTTCTGAGACAGACGGATTAAAACTTGAAGCAGAACTTTTTGGTAAATGCTGTTCAACAGAAGATTTTAAGGAAGGAACATCGGCATTTTTAGAAAAACGAAAACCCGAATTCAAAAAGAAATAAATGATTAACACAATATAATTTTCATCTCTGTTCTACTTAGTGCCCTGGTTAATTAATTATAAATGTAATGTAAATTAATCCGGCGTAAAGTATCGCAAGGAAATCTATGTCATTCAAAAAAACATTTACAAAATACCTGTTTGGGCTTACAATTTTTTTATTGGTTGTTAATATAATTATCGAATTTGTAGTCAGACCATCTAAGCATGGTAATAACGGCGAATCTAAAATAAGGGAATTAACCACACGCCAGATCGATTCCATTTTTGTTGACGTGCTCGATCAATACGGAATTGAATCGAAATGGATAAGCACAAAACAGGTTAAGATTAAAGATGAGGATTCATTAAAAAAACAGTTTACAGTTAATCTTCCGGCAGATCTTCCAATTCCTCTTATTATAAGAGATATAAATAAAGTGATCGAAAACGACATAACGGGATTTGTATCCGAAGAGAAAAAAATTTTTGGGACAACAGAAATAAGAATCTATACCAATGAATTGCTGAAGTTAAAAGCTACATTAGTCTCCGATCCGCAAACTATAAGGGAAAGGAACAACATTACATTTGTTATTACCGATGCTGCTAATTTGAAGCAGTCGGATTTTTCTAAATTTCTATCTTTACCTTACTCGCTTTGCCTAACAGTTATTCCATCGGAATCCGCCTCGTTTCAGGTTGATTCAATTAAAAAATATTCTAAAGAATATATTGTCTTGTTGAACAATGAGATGACCGGAAAAAAATATAAACTGGAAAGCAGAGATCAGAAAACTTTGATAAGAAATTCCATAAGCAACATATTAAAAGATTTTAAAGAAGCTAAACTACTGACGGTTGATGAAACGAGCCGGTTGTTTAATTCTGTTATTTATAATTTTGTCCGCGACGAATTCAAAAAAAGAAATAAAGAACTGGTCCCGTTATCGCAATTCATTTTTCTTTCTGCAAATAATGAGAGCGAATTAATTTCTAAATTCAAATTCCATTGCATGGATGGTTCAAGCGGCAACCAGAAAACTTTTTTGATCAGTTACGAAAATTTTTTAAAGATAAGACCTGAATTGGAATTGTTTAAAAAGAAAGGTCACCGCATCCTACCTATATCTCAAGCAGAAATTATACCTGTCAAAAACTAAAAACCATTCGTGATATTTTGTGTCTTTGTGCTTTGGTGGCAGTAATTAATAAACACAGAGCAGAGAGATTTTTTTTACACAGAAGAACCAAATCAAGAATGATTGCCACTAAATCACGAAAGCACTAAATACCACTAAAAAACTTTTGTGAAATTTTGTGTATTAGTGTTTTGGTGGCAAAATTAATCAGTGAGACAATTAATCTGGAAATATTGTCTCTTGCAGTTTGGTTATTAGTTGATTATTGCTTCTGGAATTTATGATTAGTGTTTTTCACTAAATCAGATTACCGTAAATATCCAGCTCAACGGGTTCACCGATACCTAAATTTTTTATTTGATGTAATATTTCATTCTTATCCCCAACAATAACAATAATTGCTTCATCCGGTTTAACATATTCTAAAGCTGCTTTTTGAATCTCTTCCTTTGTAACATTTTCAATTTTACTTACATAACTATTGTAATAGTCTGCTGGAAGATCGTGTGTAATAAGAGGAGAAATATTGTTGGCAATCTGTATGTAAGTTTCGAACCTCGACGGGAACTGCTTTATTAGATATGATTTTGCAAATTCAATTTCATCGTGTCTGATATTTTGCCGAATTAAATTAAATTCATTCAGAATTTCTTCTATAGCTTCCGTAGTATTTTTAATATTTACGGCAGTTGATACTTCTAAGTAACCGGCACTTTTTGTGTAATTGAGCGACGAACCCGCACCATAAGTTAATCCCCGTTTTTCTCTTAAATTGAGATTGATTCTGCTGGAAAATTGTCCGCCAAGGATTGTGTTCATAATTCGTGCTGCATCGTAATCTTCAACTTTTCTGGGTTTAGTAAGATTACCAATTCGAATCTCGCTTTGTGCCGATTCCTTCTTATCTATAAAATAAATATTCTTTCTAACAACTGAAGATACATTAATAATCGTTTCAGATTTTTGCGATTGTAAACTTCCAAGATATTTATTGAAAAGCCCGGCTGTTTCACCTTCGGTTATATTACCAACAATAATCGCAGAAAACTTTGACCGGGAAAAATTACTTTTATAAAATTCTGTTACATCGTTTTTGCTTATAACCGATGCCGTATTTTCATAACCTATTTCCGGATCTGAATAAGGTGAATTGCTGAAAATTCTTTTTTCGAATGCCGATGTTGCTATATAAGAAGGTTCGTCTTTAAGCTGAAGAATTTTATCCAGCATCCTTTTCTTTTCTCTTAGAAAGTCATTCTCTTCAAACCTTGGCTCAAGAATTATTTTGGAAAGTAATTCCAACGACCTTTCGAAATGTTCTTTAAGTGAAAGAATCGAAAACATAAATGAATCGTGATTAACTTGAATGCTCGAAATTGTACCGAGTTTTTCAATTTCATTATTCAATTGAAGAGAATCGTATTCGCCGGCACCTTCGTCTATTAAAAGTGAAGTTAAAAATGTTAGTCCTTTTTTTTCTGCCGGGTCATTAATACTGCCGGCAGATGAAATAATAATCAATTTAACAATTGGTAATTTTTCTTTTGGAACAAAATAACAGTCAATTCCATTGTTAAGGTTAATTACCTTTATTTGAGGAATTTCAAATGAAATATTTTCGTACGGTATTGGTGCAGATGATCTATTCATATAATTGCTAATGTGACTTAGGTTTTATTATTAATTCCACATAGTGCTCGGTTAAAAATTTTTTTGCTGCTGCAATAACATCTTCTTTTGTTACTTCTTCATAACGTTTTATATCAAATAGAAATGAATCCGGCTCGCCAAGAAAAAAGTTGTAATGATTCATATGATCAATAACGGTATCTAATTTCTGTAATGAATAAATGTATGACGACTTAATACTATTTTTTGACCTTTGCAGTTCATCATCAGTAATTCCATTGGCGATAAGATTATTAATTTCTTTTAGAATCTCTTCTTTAATAACGTCTATATTAATCCCCGGTTTTGCAGTAGAGATAATTATAAATGAACCGGATAACTTTGCCGAGTACTGGAATGACGATACATCCTGAGCAATCTGATTATCGAACAATAGATTTTTTTGAAGCCGTGAATTTTTTGTTCCGGTTAATATATCTGCTAAAATATCGAGAGAAGCATCATACTTGTCGAATGCTTTATTGGAATGCCACGCTAAATAAATTCTTGGTAGCTGAACATTATCTTCATTAATAATTTTTTTGTTCTCACTTAAATTTTGTGTTGGCGCAGTTACTTGCGGAATCGAATCAGACTTAGGGATTTCACCAAAATATTTTTCAATCAGTTTTTTTGCATTCTCAATTTCAAAATTTCCGCCTAAAACTATCGATGCATTATTTGGCGCGTAATACGTTCTGAAGAAATTTCGGACGTCATCGAGTTCGAATTTTGCGATATCATCCATCCACCCGATTGTAGGCCATGAATATGGATGACCATTTAAATATAGGTTAGAGAATAAAATTTCCCACGATAATCCATACGGCTGGTTTTCGTATCGCTGCCTCCGCTCGTTCATTACTACATCTTTCTGGTTATCAAGTTTATCCTGGGTAAGTGCCGGCAGCAGGTATCCCATTCTATCAGATTCGAGCCAGAGAATTAATTCTAAATAGTTTGCCGGTACCGATTCATAATAGTTTGTTCTATCAATTGAAGTTGAACCGTTCAATGTTCCGCCGGCTTCCTGGATATATTTGAAGTGTCCTTCTTTAGGAATATTCTGCGAACCCTGGAACATCATATGCTCGAACAGGTGAGCAAAACCGGTTTTACCCGGTTTCTCATTAGCAGATCCGACTTTATACCAGATATTTATAGATACCGTTGGTAAGGATTTATCCTGGTAAAGTATAACCTCAAGTCCGTTTGGAAGAGAATACCTATGGTAATTTAGTTTTAGAATATTATTCATATCGGTTATAAAGTATTAATAATGTATCACATAAAAATAGTTGAGTTGCTATAATTAATTCTAGTTGTTATGTTCCGATTAGAAATGCTTAAAATTTGCATTGCTAAAAACTGTTGGCAATATAACGCTTTTTAGGGATTTCTTTTTACACATTGATTATAAAAATTATTGGAGCTTATATGCTGCAAAGTTTTTATGGAAAGTCCACTTCTTTTGTACTACTCTTAATTTTTATCTGTCCTTTCAATAAAAGTAATTGTCAGGTACAACCACAGCAATTAGAAAACTTGAAAGCATTCACAAAGCTTTACGGTTATATTAGATTCTTTCACCCCTCTGATGAAGCTTCCAAAATTGACTGGAATAAATTTGCAGTCTATGGTGTTGAAAAAGTTAAGAATGCAAAAGACTATGAAGAACTGAAAGAAATTTTAAAAGAATTATTCTTTCCAATAGCACCTACTATTCAAATCTATTTATCAAATGAAAAACCAAAAGATATATCAGGAATATTTCCTAGAGATACAGCGGGATTAAAGATAGTAGCCTGGCAGCATCTGGGTGTTGGACTTTCTGGAAAATCTAATATTTACAAAAGTATTCGTGACTATTCAGATTCCGAGTTAATGGATGAAAATCAACTGAAATATTCTTATTTCCCAACAAGCAGATTAGATCAAACAATAATTCAAAGAAAAAAATTATTTAAAAAATATCCTGAAAAAGAGAATTTATTTAAAGAAGAGCTACTAAGGAACTTATTTTGTAGTGTCCCTCTGACATTATATCATGATGGCGCTACAACTGTTGGAACAAATAATAGTTACCGATTTCAGCCGCTATTTGATTCCGTAAATGTAATAGAAATTAAAAGTAAGACAGTAAACGATCAATTTGTTCAATTAGCAAATGTTGTTATTACTTGGAATGTGTTGCAACATTTCTATCCTTACTTTGATGTTGTTAATATAGAATGGGGAAAAGTTCTAATTGAATCATTGTCAAATGCACTTAATAATAAAACATCAAACCAGTTTTATGATACCCTAAGAAAAATGGTTGCAAAATTGCAGGATGGGCATAGTTTTGTTACTTGGGAATTTAAAGGCCCAAATGGTGGTTTACCAATAAGAGTCGATTATATTGAAAATCAAGTTGTTATCACCTCAACGGAAGATTCGTATTTTAAGAAGGGAGATATTATAAAAAGTATTAATGGAAAGTGTGCCAAGAATCTATTGAAAGAAATTGAAATGTTGGAACCGGGTCCGAGACAATTAAAAAGATACCTTGGACTAATTTCAATAGATTTTGGTGATCCGGGAAGCAGCGTTAGATTAGAACTAGTTCGCGATCGGAATGTTATTGCGATTGAAAAACAAAGAGAAACAAAAGAGGAAGATTTTTTTAGGAATAGTCTTTTCGAATTCGATTATCCAGGGATAAAAAAGTTTGATGGTGGAATCTATTACGTTAACCTATTAACAATTGATGAAAATGAATTTTCAGATAGTCTAAATCAGTTAGCAACAGCAAATGGGATAATTTTTGATTTTAGATGGACAGGAAAGCGAAAAGTAAATTACAAATCCTTTGATAGGCTAAAATTATTAGAGCATTTAATTTCTTGTGAGATCGAATCACCCAAATGGAATGTTCCAACAATTATTTATCCAAATAGGAAAAATTTTGATTTCTATCAAAGTCATTGGACACTTAAGCCTTCTTATCCCCACTTCAGTTCCCAAATTATTTTCATATGTGATCCAAATGTTATTAGTTCAATGGAAACATTCATGGCAATAGTAGAAGAACATAAACTTGGAGAAATAGTTGGTGGTGTTACTGCAGGTACTAATGGAAATACTAATGTAATTGATCTACCCGGTGGTTTTGAAGTGATGTTTACAGGTATGAAGGTACTTAAACCCGATGGCTCGCAACATCACCTTATCGGCATTCAACCGACTTACCCTGTACAACGAGCTATTAAAGCAGTTAAAGAAGGAAGGGATGAGTATCTCGAAAAAGCAATTGAAGTAATAAAAACAAAAATAAAAAAATGATGGAGGGGAAGATGAAATTCCTAAAGTATTTTATTCTGATTCTTGTTCTTTTTACCGGATGTGTTTCCACAGAAGAAATGATGAAATGGAAGTTCTCACCGGCAAAAAAGTATGCAGTAATACCTTTCGATTGTACGGATTCTAAATATGGAGAAGAGTTAGATCAAAAAGTTAAAGTGTGGCTGGAGCATTATAATTTCGAAATTATTGATGATGAAGTCTTCCAGAAAAATTTATCGGAAACCGGTTTAACAGTAGAAAAAATTTATAAAGATTACAGTAAAGTAATTGGAAAAGTAAATTGTGTTGATGCTATAATGTTGGGTAATGTTAAGATAGATAAGACAAGTTCGGTAACAGGAACAGGCGCATCAATAGGTAGTCAATCAAAATATACCGATAGATGCGATGTTTTGGTTATAGATGTAAAAAACGGGGAAGTAATTACCAGTACTACTTATATCTCCAAACAAGATGCAGCTTTCAGCTGGAAGGATAATATTGAGGAGGTAGCAAAGAAAATTGTGTTTCAGCTTTTACCGCATTAACAAGTAAAGTAGGTACAATTTGACTGACAGTTTATGATTAATGATTAAGCCGCGAATTTCACTAATGGTCACGAAAGCGAATTGAATTAAATTTGTGAAAATTCGTGTAATTAGTAGCAGAAATGATATCAAAGTTCTTTGGTTTCAGAAAGAATAAAGTAAAGTTAAATTCTTCCGGAAGAAGAAAAGCGGGATAGTTTAATTAAAACACCCCGCCTTAGCGGGGAGATAATAGAATTATCAAGGAAATACAAATAAAAAATTAGTGATTGCCAGAGATCAATACTATGTGTTGAAAAAATATTAGCAAATTATCTTAACGATTTTTGCTGAGTGAATATTAATTTTAGAAGCATGAGTTATTCTTACTTCGTTTTACAACGAGGTTTATATGGTAAATTTATTAAAGTACATACTTGTTTCAATTATTTTGTTCATCCATGCAACAAGTTCTTTTGCACAGGATAAAGGAATTCTCCGCGGATTTGTATCAGACTCACTTAACAGTCAGCCGTTACCTTATGCTAATGTTTATATTAAAGAGCTTAATAAGGGAACTACTACCGATTTCCAGGGTTACTTTATTTTTACTTCTCTACCGCCCTTAAAACTAAATGTCTTTATATCTTATCTTGGTTATAATACAGAACAACTTGATGTTAAAATTGAAGCCGGAAAAATTTCTGAAATAAAAGTCCAGCTCTCTCCTAAAAGTATTCAGATAGATACGGTGGAAGCGGTCAGTAAAAGAATAATCAATGAAAATGTTTCGGATCTGGGTCTTCACAAAATTGCTATTCGGGATATTGAGTATCTTCCGAAAGGTGTGGAATTAGATCTCTTCCGTTCGTTACAAAATTTACCCGGTGTTCAATCCGGCGGGGATGTTTCATTACGGTTTTTTGTAAGGGGAAGTTCAAGTAATGAAAATCTGGTTCTTCTTGATAATGCAACCATTTACAATCCATTCCATGCTGTAGGAATTATAAGTGCTATAGATCCGGACATAATTAACTCAATTGAGTT
>JAGVBL010000176.1 GCA_020059785.1 Ignavibacteriales bacterium
CCACATCTATTTCATCATCAACAAAAAAAGAGAGTGCGTTTACAGTTTTTCCGTTAACGGCAACTCTTCCTTCATTAATATACTCTTCGGATTTACGACGGGAAGCGACACCGCATTCAGATAAAAATTTATTCAGACGTACTTTCATTTTCAATTTCTATTTCAGGTTCATTATCATTATTGTTTTCGATTTCATTTTCTATTGTCTCTTCAATACCACTCATCATTATTCTTCTCTTCTGTTCAATAAAATCTTCATCTTTCATTATCTCTTCAATTTCCCTGGGTTTAGGTAAATCCGATATATTTTTTAATCCAAAGTACTTAAGAAATTCATCTGTAGTACAATATAAAAGCGGACGACCTACAGATTCTGCTCTTCCTTGAATTGTAATAAGATTTTTTTCAAGTAGTGTATTAATTGTATAATCTGAATTAACTCCGCGGATCGATTCTAATTCCGGTTTGGTTAAAGGTTGTTTATAAGCAATAATTGCAAGTGTTTCTAAAGCTGCCTGACTAAGACGGCGTTTACTTTTTTCAGTAGAAAGAAAACCGACATACTTAGCATGGTCTGGTTTTGTAGCATAGATATATCCGTTTGCAATTTTTAGAATCTTAAAAGCACTACCATTCTGCGAATATCTTTCATTTAGATCATCAACAGTTTGTTCGATCTCTTCTTCAGTAATAGAGAAATCATTGCCGTCAATTGCTTTTATAGCAGTTATAATTTCATTAGCGGAAAGAGGATCATCGGCTGCAAAAATTAATGCTTCTACTACAGATATATAGATATTATCCATTAGCGAATCCGTATATTATAAAATCATTGAGTGATTTAGATTCTCTTAAACCGATTTTGCCGGCTTTAACCATTTCGAGCATTGCAATGAATGTAACAACAATTCTTATTTTACTTGCCAGATCTTTCATCAATTCTATAAATGAAATCTGTTTTCCACCTTCAAGTTTTTGGGAGATGTATTCCATTTGTTCGTCAATTGTAACATTCCATTTTTTAATTTCATGAACAGGTTCTGCCGGTTTCTCTATAATTGCTTTCTTAAAAGCTTTTATCAGATCGTATAGCGTAACATTTTTGAGAAGAACATTTAAGTCGTTAGGTGCTTGTTTTTCATCTTCATCAAAATTACTTCTGAAATGAAAACTACGCATATTTGATTCGAGGTAGCTGAATTCTTCCGACATCTCCTTGTATCGTTTATATTCAAGGAGAGCTTTTACAAGTTCTGCACGCGGATCGATCTCTTCCCCTTTTTCATCAATTTCTTTAGGGAGCAGCATTTTTACTTTTATCTGCATTAATGTTGCAGCCATTAGAATAAAGTCGCCGGCAATCTCAAGATCAAGCTGCTCCAGAAGATGAAGATATTCCATAAATTCCCTTGTTATCTTGGAAATAGGAATATCATATATATCCAGCTCATCCCTTTTAATAAAGAATAATAGCAGATCAAGTGGACCTTCAAAATCCTGTAACTTTATTTTATACATTGTTAACCTAGTTTCATTTTAGCATGTACTTCGTTCATTGTAGTTTCTGCAACTTTCCGGGCAACCGACTCACCTTGAATCAAAACATCAATAACCTTGTTTAGATTATTCTCGTAACCTCTTCTTATTTCAAGAATTGGGCTTAATAATTCATTAATTTTAGAAGCACATTTTAATTTACATTC
The DNA here is from genome assembly GCA_020059785.1 of Ignavibacteriales bacterium. GTDB lineage: Bacteria > Bacteroidota > Ignavibacteria > Ignavibacteriales > Melioribacteraceae > DSXH01. The sequence goes on from JAGVBL010000176.1 coordinate 1,704, forward strand.
AACACAACCGAGTAAACCGCTTCTGCATCCGTTTTCAATTTCCTTAGTTTCAGACGAATTAAATTTTTGGTGATATGTAAAGACTAAGCAGATTTCAGGTCTTCCCGGATCATTCTTCCTGACTTTAAGCGGATCGGTAACAGCTTTGCGTAATTTCTGAGTTACAATTTCGGGAGCATCCGAAAGAAAAATTGTATTACCAAGTGATTTACTCATCCTTTTACCATCAAGACCAGGCAGACGTGCAAATTGAGTAATCTTCCCTTCAGGTTCCGGAAATACAGGGTAATCCGGTGAATATTGTTGGTTAAACCTTCTTGCAATTTCGCGTGTAATTTCAATATGCGGTAATTGATCTTCCCCAACAGGTACAACTTCTCCTTTATAAAGTAGAATATCCACAGCTTGAAGAACAGGATATCCAAGATGACCATAAGTAAGATTCTCAATATTCAAATCCCTTACCTGCTCTTTAAGTGTAGGATTTCTTTCGAGCCGGGCTTTTGTAATTAACATTGAAAATAACAAGAATAACTCCGTATGCTCTTTAATTTTGGACTGTCTGAACATTGGAGCTTTTTCCGGATCTAAACCGGCAGATAACCAATCAATTACCATTTCAATTGTATTGTTATAAATCTCATCAGTAGATAAATCAGTAGTAAGTACGTGGTAATCTGCAACAAGATGATAGCTTTCATACTGATCCTGAAGATTGATCCAGTTTTCGAGAGCGCCGACATAATTACCAAGGTGTAGTTTGCCGGTTGGTCTCATTCCGCTTAAAATCCGCTTTTTAGCCATAAATAGTAATAATGATTATTAATTATTGAAAAATTGAACGGACAAAAATAGTGAAAAAATAGGAGAATTACGCTTAATGGAATAAATAGGGTTTCCAGGTTTCATCAATCCTACCGGAAGAGTTTTTAATAAACATAATATGATTAGGAGTATATGCTCTAATTCTAAGTTGCAAATTAGCATCTTCAGGTGATCTATCACCTTTCTTATTATTACAAGGTAAACATGCGGCAACCAAATTTTCCCAGCTTTCGTCTCCCCCTTTCGATTTTGGTATAACATGGTCTATTGTTAAAGGGAGGTCTCCCCTTCCGCAATATGCACATTTATGTCCGTCTCTCTTTAAAATATTTCTACGTGTTAGAATTATTTTTTTATATGGAACACGGATAAAATCATTTAAACGAATTACTGTAGGCCAGGGGAACGCATTATAAACTGAGTGAATTTTTTTACGCTGATTGTCGGCTATTAATTCTGCTTTACCCAGGATGACAAGAATTATTGCTTTCTTAACGTTGCATATCGTTAATGGTTCATAACTCTGATTGAGAAGAAGGACTTTAGCATTGAGAGTTCCATTTGTGCTAAATTTCCGTTCGAAGACTTACCTCCAGAAAAACTTTTTATGTTGAATAAAACTATTATAGTATTACCCTTTGAGTACCGGCGCAAATATCGTAATTAATTTTTAATAAATAAAGAGATTATTTTTTTGATTTAAGAATGACGATTGCCATTTTATCATCCCGATGTAAATCGGGATCTGCTAGTAATAAAATAGAGTATTCAGATTATGAATCAGACTTCGACAATAGAACAAAAAATTGTTCTCAACTCTTTCTTCTTTCAGAATGATCGAACGTAGATCATACTGCTGTAAATTGGGATCGGTAAACGAAAAAAGTTTTTTAGAATAATATCTAAAATGTTATGCAGCTTTTTTTATTCAGAAAAAGTTTTAACGACCAGATTCTGATTTGCATCAGAATGACCAATGCCCTTTTTGACAATACTTAAGTCACCCCGATGTAAATCGGGATCTGCTGGCAATGGATACGAAGATGCTGAAATAAATTCAGAATGACATACGCTAAGCTATTCAAATGAAAATTAGAATATAATTGTAAAGTGGTTCGCAGATACTGAAACAAGTTCAGTATGACAATGTTCATGTCATACCGATGAGAATTGTGACCATATTGTATACTATGCGAAGATGCTGAAATAAATTCAGCATGATGAATGGAATTTATTTTGTAATAACACCGCCGGCAAGAACGTATCCAAGTTCATCATAAAGTACAAGTGACTGACCAGGTGTTACTGCATTTTTGGGTTCATCAAATTTGATTTTGATAACAGATGAAGTTGCTTCAAGTACTTCTGCCTTCGATGCTCTATCGGAATATCGGATTTTCCCGAATACAACTTCACCGGGTTTAAGTGAGTCTTTGCTTACATAATTAATATCTTCTGCAGTTACAATATTTTCCATAAGTTCATCTTTATCAGCAATCTCAATTGTTTTGGTTTCAGGATCAATATCTTTTACATAAACAGGTTTACCGAGAGCAACATTTAATCCTCTTCGCTGACCAATTGTATAGAATGGAATTCCTTTATGCATACCAACTTTTTTACCATGATAAACAAAATCACCTTCTTCAATATTATTTATTACATCAGGAATTCTTTCACGTAAAAACCTTTCGTAATTATCATCGGCAACAAAACAAATTTCCTGGCTATCCGGTTTTGAAGCAGTTTTTAGTTTAAATTCTCCGGCTAATTTTCTTACCTGATCTTTTGTTAAATTTCCTAATGGAAATAATGTTCTGCTCAAACTTTCCTGTGTAAGTCCCCACAATGCATAAGTCTGATCTTTCCTATCATCTTTAGAATATCGCAGTGTATAACGTTGAGTATCGGGGTTATAATCTACAGTAGCATAATGACCAGTAGCAACATATTTAGCATCGAGTGAATCGGCTTTTTTTAGCAACTCCTCCCACTTAATTTTTCTGTTACAGACAACACACGGATTTGGAGTTCTGCCATGCAAGTATTCATCAACAAAATTTTCTATTACTGCCTCTTCAAAAGCCTTGGTAAAGTCGACCGTGTAGTGTGGGAAACCAAGATTTGTAGCAACATTTTTAGCATCAAAGATTGCATCGAGCGAGCAGCATCCTGATTCATGTTTAGGAGCTCCGCCAACTTCCATAAATCCCCACGTTTTCATTGTAACGCCAATTACTTCGTAACCCTGATTATGCAGAAGAGCCGCTGCTACCGATGAATCCACACCGCCGCTCATTGCAACTATTACTCGTTTTTCGTTCAAGCTGTCCCTTTCTTAGACTATCTATCGTTTTTACAACAGTAAATATATGGAATTAGTTGCGTTTCGGAAAAAACTGTTATTGTTTAGGACATTCAAATCGATTCATAAACAGAATCCGACCCAAATAGTGCCCCAATAGAGCCCCAATAGTGACGCAATAGTAACGGAAAAGGAATGGCAATTGAACGGAATTGTAACGGAATTATAGGTGTGAAATAATTAGACAGTAACGAGTGACGGGTGGGATTTGAATGGCAAACCTGTGTTGAAGTGATGATTTGTTGAATTGTAAAAGTGTTGAACTGTTGAGGTGATGAATAGATTCTTCTTATTGCGGATCAGCTTAAAAAATTAATTATTTAGAAAATAGCCCGCAGATTTTGCAGATTTTACAACGTAAACAACTAAGGATGGATTAAAGCTGATAATCAGGGTAAATTTTTTGAGCTTACAATTCTCTTTTGTATTTCTCACTTTTTAACCAAGGGCTCCGAACTAAGAACTACGAACCTTCAGTCCTGAGCATTCCGAGCGAAGCGAGGAATAGTCGAAGGA
>JAGVBL010000072.1 GCA_020059785.1 Ignavibacteriales bacterium
AAGGATTTAAGTGGAGGAGGTGCTTTAAGAGATCTCGGTTCACATATGATTGATATACTTAGATTATATGGTGGAGAAATTACCGGGGTAAAAGGATTTATTGATAACATCGTTTATAAAAGCGAAGTGGAAGATTTTGCCTCGGCGGTTGTTAGATTTGAAAAAGGAGGATACGGATACTTTAATGTTTCTTATAATTCAGATAAGTCTTTTAATCGTATTGAAATTCTTGGGCATAAGGGTATCATCTGTATTGAAAATTTTGTCGGCAAAAAAAATGTATCTGCAAAGTTGATAATTAACCTTCAGGGTGAAGCTAAAAAAGCATTCCGTAAAAGAGCAAACAAGGTTTCTTACATGATTAAATCCTTGCAGAGGACTGTTCTGAAAAATCAACTGCCATTGGTGCCCGGGGAAGATGCATTAAAAGCAATGCGAATTATTGAAGAGATTGAAAAACAATGTCGCTAAAATCGGATTTAGTTGAAGCTTGTCATAAAGTTTATGCTAATGGCTTTGTTTCTGCCTACGATGGAAACTTATCTGTACGGACAAATAAAAAAACAATATTGATTACACCTTCCGGAAAATGTAAAGGAGAAATATCCGAAAAAGATTTGCTTGAAATTGATTACAAGGGTAAGCTAATAAAAGGAGCGGGTAAGATTTCCACAGAGTCAAAATTACATTTACTTGCCTATCAAAAAAGGGAGGATATCAATTCTGTAATCCATTGTCATCCTATTCATGCTACCGCCTTAGCTACAGCAGGTGAAGGGATGACAAAGCCCGTTTTCCCGGAAGTTATACTTACACTTGGTCCAGTTCACCTTTGTAAATATGCAACTCCTTCAACAAATGAACTGGCAAACTCAATATTACCTTTTATAAAATTTGCGTGGGCTTTACTTTTGGAGAATCACGGTGCTGTTACTTTCGGAAAAAATATTAAAGAAGCTTACTTTAGAATGGAAAAATTAGAACATGCCGCTCATACATTAATAATGACCAGAATTATTGGTAAAGAAAAAATTATCTCATCAAATAAATTAAAACAGCTCTACTCTATTGCAGAAAAAGTCTATGGAATTAGAGTGAATAAAAAAAATATTTCATTTAACTAATCAAGTTACTAATGGTAATCAAATGACTAATTCGAAAATTAATGTTGCATTATTAGTTGGAGGAACTTCGCCTGAAAGGGAAGTCTCTAAGGCATCGGGTAAATCAATTTTAAAAGCTTTATACGATCTTGGTTACAAAGTTAAAGTTATCGATCCGGCATATGGATTGATTCAGCCAAAAGAAGAATATAAATTTTTTGAAAAGAAAGATTATTCGGAAATATCAAATCGTAACCAGTTAGAAGCTATTAATTCAACTATGCTTGATGGTATTGATATTGTATTTATTGGTTTGCATGGTAAGTGGGGCGAGGACGGAACATTGCAATCACTTTTGGAAATGCGAGGAATTAAATATACCGGCTCTAAAGTTTTAGCAAGTGCATTGGCAATGAATAAATGTATGTCTAAAATTATGTTTCAGCATTTTGATGTAACGACACCGAAGTGGTTTCTCATTAATAAACATGAAATTGATTTTCCTTTGATAAGAGAAAAGATCAAAAAGTTTTTCGGTTATCCGTGTGTTATTAAACCGAATGATCAAGGCTCCACAATTGGCTTAACAATCTGTAGGGGTGAAGTTGAACTTGAAGCCGCTGTTAATAAGGCATTTGAATATGCATCAACAGTTTTAGTAGAGGAATATATTTTAGGTAGAGAACTAACAGTTGCTATTTTAGGTAATCAAGCTATTCCTGTTCTTGAAATTAAACCGATTGATGGATTTTATGATTATGAACATAAGTATACTTCAGGTAAAACAGAGTATATTGTACCGGCAGTTATACCACCTAAAGTTGCAGAGCATCTGCAGCATCAAGCCTTGCTTGCTTTCAATTCTGTTGGCTGCGAAAATTATGCTAGAGTTGATTTCCGGCTTACTAAAGATTATAAATCATATTGCCTTGAGGTTAATACCTTGCCGGGTATGACAAATTTAAGTCTTGTTCCCAAAATGGCGGCAGCCGCCGGAATTTCTTTTGAAGATCTAATCAATAAAATTATCCAGAATGAATTTTGATGTTAACCTTAAATAAAAAAATTCTTTTCCGATTTCTATGGGTTTATATAATTCTGGGAATTCTTGCTTTTCTAATATTCAATCAGAATGGGATCTTAAAATTTTTAAATCTTCGTCAGGAGCTCAATAATCTAAACGCTCAGATAAAAAATGCAGAGGATAAAATAAATTCTCTCGAGATGGAGATTGATTCATTAAACAAGAGTAAAGAAAAAATTGAGAAAGTAGCGCGGGAAAAATTTCATATGATGCACCAAAACGAACGTGTTTTAAAAATCGAAGAAAACTGAAGTAATGCTTTGAAAAACAAAATTGAAATACCAATAACACCTTTAGCAGAAAGAATTCGCCCAAAAAGTTTAGAACAATTTTTTGGGCAAATTAAATTAGTTGGTGATGGAAAGCCACTTAGAAAGATGATCGAAAATCAATCACTAAGTTCGTTAATATTCTGGGGTCCGCCCGGAACAGGTAAAACTACATTGGCAAGAATTATTGCAGAAACAACTCAATCGGAATTTTTTCAGATCAATGCCGTCTCATCGGGGATTAAAGAATTAAGGGAACTTATTGAAATAGGTGTTGAGAATTTACAGTACAATAAAAGAACGATTGTATTTATTGATGAAATTCATCGTTTCAATAAAGCTCAACAGGATGGACTATTATCATCTGTTGAAAAGGGTGAAATTATATTAATTGGTGCTACAACTGAAAATCCTTCATTCGAAGTCATACCGGCTTTGCGATCCCGCATTCGTATTTTTGTCCTGGAAGAACTTAGTAAATCTGATCTCTTGGAAATTTTGAATTATGCATTAACAAAAGATGAATTTTTAAAAACACTTAATATTACAATTGTTGATACGGATTATCTAATTTATATATCCGGCGGAGATGCCAGAATTCTACTCAATGTTCTCGAAGCTGCTGTTGTGAGTGAAATTGCAAATGAAAGGATAATCATAACACGTCAAATAATAGAAGATACTATTCAAAAGAAGAATATTTTATATGATAAATCCGGAGAAGAACATTACAATTTAATCTCAGCGTTTATTAAAAGTATTCGTGGCTCTGATCCTGATGCCGCTGTTTACTGGTTAGCGAGAATGTTAGAAGGCGGTGAAGACCCACTTTTCATTGCAAGAAGAATGATTATTCTTGCATCTGAAGATATTGGCAATGCAGCACCTAATGCGCTTGTTCTTGCAGAAGCAGTATTTAGTGCCGTTGATAAAATCGGTATGCCTGAATCAAGGATAATTCTTTCACAATGCGCAACATATCTCGCATCATCTCCTAAAAGCAACAGCTCTTACTTAGCAATTGATACTGCATTAAGTGATGTAAAAAATCAACAATTGTTCCCGGTCCCTTCACATTTACGAAATGCACCGACTAAGTTAATGAAGGATCTGGGTTATGGAAATAATTATAAATATCCACATAATTTTCCTAATAATTTTATTGAAGAAGTATATTTA
>JAGVBL010000124.1 GCA_020059785.1 Ignavibacteriales bacterium
ATTTTAAAATAACCGGTAACAATTTTTGCAAGTAGAAAGATTCCAAGAAATTTATCCAATGATGCCGGAAGAAATGCGGCGCTTTCTACAGGTGCGTCTTTTGAAAAATCCGGCACCCATGTATGGAATGGAAATCCCCCCGCTTTTGTGAATGCTGCAATTAATAAAAAGAAAAAAGAGATGTATGCAGATACACTATGTAACGGTAATGGAGGATTATTTAATGACCAATTTATTGTTGGATTAAGAAATGCAAGCAGAACAAATCCCATTATTAAAAACGCATCGCTTCCACCTATGAGTATAAATGTTTTTTTAATTGTCTTAGGGGTATCGGATGTTTTGCCAAGCAGTCCTAATAGATATAATGTAAGTCCTGATAACCCCCAAAAAATCATAAAACTGATAGAGTGAACACTTAGTATTACTCCGTTGCAGAATGAAACAGTAAGCGGGTAAAGAATAAAATATTTTCTTTCGATTTCCCTGTCTAATCCCTTTAATGAGAAAATCAAAATGATGAAACTAAGTAATTGAATGAATGAGAGTGTTAATAGACCGAGTTTATCTACCGAGAAAATAATTGATCCGAGAAACGAAGCCGATTCAGCATTGTTAGCGTATAGAAAATAAACAATATATATTGAGTACCCTATGCCGGCTAATGTAAAAATTTTCTGAAGATTTACGGGAAGAATAAAATTAATGATTGAGACGACAAGCGGAATAATAACAAGCATTACAAGGAAGTTAATTTCCATTTATCTGCCTCCTTAAATAATCGGTTTTATCTCTCGATATTTTTAGTAAGTCTATTCTTGTTGGCTGCCGGGATGAATCTACAATTTTGATTGATCGCTCGGTACAACAGTAACAAGGATCAACAGCAGCAAGAGTAATTAACGCATCAGCAATTGGAATTCCAATACACGATGCTTCGAAAGTTGGTATGTTAACATAACTTGGTGCGCGTACTTTGTGTCTTACGGGTCTGTTTGAACCATCGCTTCTTATATAATGAAAAACTTCGCCGCGAGGTGCTTCATATCTTCCTATTCCTTCACCCGGCGAAATTTCTTTTACGTTATTGAGAATTGGTCCATTAATATTTTTTAACTTATCGAGACACTGTCTTACAATTTTAATCGATTCTAAAGTTTCTAATACCCTAACAACAAGTTTATCGTATACGTCCCCATTTTTCAAAACAATTGTATTGAATTCTACAAGATCGTAAGCATCGCCCGGATCATCCTTACGAACATCTGCCGGAATACCGGATGCACGCGAAGTTGGTCCGACAGCACAGAAGCGAACAGCATCTTCATGGGATAGAACTCCGACACCAACAAGACGGGATCGAAGAACCGGATCGTCGTTTGCCGCTTTAGCAATCATATCCATTTTTATTGCAATATCATCTAATATGTTGTTAAGCTTAGGTATTGAAGACGGATCAACATCTTTGGCAACACCTCCAACGCGCATCATTCCGTAATGATTTCTATTACCGGAAATAATTTCGAACATTTGAAGAACCGGTTCGCGGTATTTCCATGCCCACATCCATAATGTATCGTATCCAATAAAATGTCCGGCAAGTCCAATCCATAAAAGGTGACTGTGAATTCTTTCGAGCTCACCGATTAATGTTCGAATGTAACGGGCTCGTATTGGGATTTCGATGTTATCTATATCTTCTATTGCATGAACACATGCAAGCGGATGAGATGTTGAACAGATTCCGCAAATTCTCTCTACTAAATAAATTGATTGAGTAAATGTTTTTGTTTCCGAAATAAATTCGTGACCGCGATGCATCCAGCCGATATCGAGATCTATTCCAATCACTTTTTCACCATCTACTTTTAATGTGAAATACTCAGCTTCTTCAAGAAGAGGATGGAATGGTCCAACCGGAATTATATTTTTACTCATGATTCCCTCCTGAATCTAAGCGGTTGTTTAATTCCAGCGGGATTATCCTTTGTTAATAACAGCTCTAAACGCGGATGGCCTACAAAATTAATTCCCCATAAATCGTACATCTCTCTCTCTATCCATTCTGCTCCTTTAACTATCGGTGTAATTGAATTCATTTCCGGATTTTTTTTATCGGTTATTACAACACGCGGACAGAAGTACTGTCCGGATTCATCATGCGAGAAATGATAAAGCACCTCAATTCCGTTGTATGTTTCCTGTGCAGTAGCAGTTGATAATCTGCAGCCTATCTTATTGAAAAGGTAATCGGCTATTTCTCTTACGTCATCATTCTTTACATCGAAATAAAATCGTTTCTTCTTTTTAATCAGTTTCGAAATTTTTGTGTTATGAAGCGAGATGAAATTTTCAACATTATCCATTGAGAACCTCCACAAGTTTTACAACTCCTTCGATCATGGCTTCGGGTTTAGGCGGGCATCCGGGAATGTACAGGTTTATTGGAATTGTCTCTTCAACTTTACCGGGCACATTATAACTTTTTTTGAAACAGCAACCAGAAGCGGGACAGGTTCCAACACCTACTACAAAGCATGGTTTGGGAGCTTGTTCATATAAGTATTTAACTTTTGGAGCTACTTTATTATTAGCAACACCACTTACAAGTAATACATCTGCATGACGCACAGAACCGACAAGTTTAATTCCAAATCTCTCAACATCGTACCTCGGGGTTAGCAGATCGAGAATCTCTATATCGCAATTATTACACGGAGAAGCACTTACATGAAAAACCCAAATTGATTTTGAAAGCCGCTTGTTATACCATCCCATTTATTTACTCCAATTGATATTTCCTTCTTTATTATTTAATTCAATAACCGAATACAGCCAAAACAACAGCAACAAGCGCAATTACCGAGGCATATTTCCAGAAAAAGTTAAGTGCCGTATCAATGCGAATCCGCGGATTGGTATTTTTTATTACAATAATTAGCAGAACAATTAGTAAGTATTTAAGGATAAACCAGATTATCCCGGGTCCTTCCGGATTAAATCCTCCCCAGAAAAGTAAAATGAGTAAGAAGGGAAAAGTTACATAGAGCATAAATCCGTTTAATTTCCAGAAGGCGAGAAGTGTACCGCTGTATTCCATAAACGGACCTTCAACAATTTCGGTTTCGGCTTCGGGAATATGAAAAGGGGGAAGTGCCATTTTTGCTTGAATGCATAACAATCCAATAACAAAAGAAATAAATCCGCTAATAGAACCGATGTATGAACCGTATTGTATTTGTGATGAAACAATTCCATCCAGTTGAAGTTGAAAACCGGATTTAATAATCGGTACGAGGCATATTAATATAAAAGCTAATTCATCTGCCAGAAGAAGTTTTATTTCTCTACCTGCTCCTAAGCTTGAATATACATTTCCGGTTGAAGAGCCGCCAAGAATTATCATTACGGAATTTATCATCAACAGATACATTACAACAATTAGATCGCCACCAAAGCTGGTACTGTAAAAGAGAGAAATTCCGATTATTGAAGAAACCAGAACAATCATTGCAAATGCAATAAAAGGAGCGATAATGAAAATTGTTATTACCCCTTCCTTAATAAGTATTGTTTCTTTACCGAGTAGTTTGAAAAAATCATTAAAGTTCTGAAATACCGGCGGACCAACACGGAACTGAAAACGAGCCGAAACTTTTCTATCTACCCAACCGATTAGTAAACCCAGTATGGAAATGAATAACAGACCTGGAAAAATCAATAGATAAAAAATGTAATCTATTTTCATATTCTATTCTCCTTGTACCTCCAGCTATGGGACCTAACCGCAAGTCGATCACCGATAAAGAAAAGATTGTTTTTTGGATCTTCATTATCCATCTCGGTAATCATAAAAGTTTTATCAGGTGCTGTTATAACACATGCGGGTTTGTAATCGGGATTTTGTTCCAATTGATTTAAGCAATAATCACATTTGGATGTAATGTAATTGATTATCTCTGGAAAGATCGTTCCGAACGGACAAGCTAAGACACAGCTTTTACATCCAACACATCTCATGTTGTATCTCTTAATCATCCCGTTTTCCTGATGCTCAAGTGCTTCTTTCGGACAAGCGTCTATACAGAAAGCTTCTTTGCATTGTCTGCAGTAAACTGAAAATTCTGCAATTTCGAGAAGAGAAAAGTGTCCATCGTTTTCTCTATGGAACATGTATTCGCATTCAATCTTTTCTGGAGAAATTCCGGAGTCGATTAAAACAGGAATATCAATTAGTAACCTTTTCATTCCCAGATTGCCTCCTCGTTTTTTATTTGAGCATATGTAAAAACAGGTCCATCTTTACATGCATAGTAACCACCAATTACACAATGACGGCATTGCCCAAATCCGCAGTACATTTTCTTTTCCATCGAGAGATAAATGTTGTTTTCATTATATCCATACTTAAGGAGATCCATAGTACCAAACTTCATCATAACCGGTGGTCCGCAAACAATAACTGGGTTTTCTTTCGGATCAATTTTAATTTTTTGTAAAAGTTTGGTTACCAAACAGATTTCTTCATCCCAGCTTTCACCTTCTGGAACAATGTCAACTGATCTGTAAATATTCACCTTCTTATATTTCTTCCATTCGGAGAATAATTCTTTATAGATGCAGTCCTTTGGTGACTTTGCCCCGGCAAGAAATGTTATGCTGTTATATTGATCAATATCATGCAGAAGAGTTAAGAAAAGAGATCTTAAAGGTGCAAGTCCGCATCCTCCACCAAGAATTAAAATATCTTTATTATGGAATTTTTCTAGAGGATATTTTGATCCGTAAGGTCCACGTATTCCTACAATATCACCAATTGATGTTTTATGAATATACTCCGTAACAAAACCTGTTTTCATAATTGTTATATCCATTACTTCAGAGGTGTAGTGTGAAGATGATGGGGTAAAGGGTCCTTCGCCAATTCCGGGTAAACTTAATTCAACAAATTGACCTGTCTGGAATTCAATTGGTATTTCAGGACGGATTTGTAAGGTTCTAATTAGAGGAGATTCTTGGATAATATTATAGATAGTGCCGGGAATTACTTCATATGCGTTGTGCATATAATCCTCAAATACTTTGTTTTGTAGTTAAGGTATTCATAGAAATATTTTGTATTACTTCTCTAAAATCAATTTTTGCAGCGCAAGCCTCAGTGCATCGGCCGCATCCTACACATCCCGGCTCACCAAAGTTTTTTTTCATATAGTCGAATTTGCATAGATACCGGTTTCTGAATCGCTCATACATTTTGGGTCTGGGCGAAGCACCTCCGGCAACCTTTGCGTATCCATGTAATTGACATGAGTCGTATGATCTTACTTTAATAAATTCTTTCTCAACAGACTCATCGTTCAAAATAAGACAGTAACAGGTAGGACAAATATTTGTACAAGCACCGCAACCAATACATTCTTTAGATTCCTCATTCCAGATAGATAAGTCTTTACTTCTCAAAACGTCATTGTTTCGAGGAAGAAATTTTTCGTTTTGAATAACAAGTTTTTCTATAATCTTATTTCTTTGTTTAGATATTTCTAAATATGCTGATTCATGCGCATCAAGCAGTCCATATTTCTTTTTAATTAATTCAAAGAGTTCTCTTCCCTTATCAGATTCAATTGTTATTAAATAATAATCTTCAACAGGTGATAAGTTAAGATCGAATCCACTTTCCGTAAAGGGTTTACCATCTAGTAAAGTGCAATGACAGGATGAATGGATTTCAGTACAATCGGTAGTAATTATATATGTTGAATCGCGTAAATTTTTGTAAGCGGAGTCCACAAAATCATTATTTATAAGAGCTTTGTCTAGCAATTGAATCGATTTCATATCGCAGCTTTTAATTCCGGCAATAATACGTTTAATTGTTCCTGTTGATACAGGGAAAACCGACTCGCGTGGTTGATAGAATAGTACTTTTGACGGGTCGATAGTACGGAAAAAGCCAAGATCAAAATTATTAGAACTGTTTAGCTTGTTGAAAAAAAATCTGTTTTCGGTTCCATTAGCCAAAGAGGGAATTACTACTTCGATGTTATTGCTTTCATTTAGATTATATAAAAAAGAATGGAAATCGGAAATCTTAATTAACATCTTTCGCTCCGTTGTTTTGTTGACGTAGGCAACTTATCTCTCGAATTGATGAAAGGTAATTACTTGGGAAATGAATAGTAACGATAGTAGTATTAAAACATCTATCGGTAAAGGAGATATTACAAAAGCTTTTTGTTAGAAAGTATAAGCTAAAGTGAACCACAATAAGGTATCAATTAATAGTTTATCAAAACTTGATAGCAGAAATAAAACTTTTTATTCGATACTAAGAGGAATTAATTTATTATTGAATAAATTATTTCTTTGTCAACTTATACTCTATTGCAACATAATTCTAAGTTTATTTTCAATCAATGGAAAAATATTTTTTTGAAATAAAAAAAAGAGAGATTATGACTTACAATCCTTTTTGTTTTTAATGATAGTTTTCGTTTGCAAAAATATTGTAATGTGTAAATAATAATTAACTCTGATAGTTAAAAGGGAAAATAGCAGATGATAAAATGAAGGGTTTGTTATTAGACAGCCGGGGATTTTTTACCATGTGCATGAAAATAATAATGATTATAAATACTGGAGCGGTGTAGGTTAATAGTTATTATTCTTATGCTTTTTAGTCTTGGAGATTACGAAAAGTACAATTATCCCAACTAAGGTTGCAAAGAAGAAAATGCCAACCGATGAGTAAACAATTTGTGATAGTGTCATTATTTTCTTTCTATATTAAAAAATGGGCCGACTTCCAGCCGAGTAAGTCAACCCATTTGTAAAAAGGACAATTGAAAATATTACATTTATGAATAAATCAAAAGTTCTAATATCTGTATGTGATAAAAAGCAAAAAAGAAATATTATATGCCGATCTGAAAATTTATTTGGGCATTTAAAATTCGAAGAAGTGATTTTTCCCAAGAGAAAGGAGATTAAATGATGTTTTATTCATAAACAGACAGGTTATTATCCGCTTAATAAAAATTGAGATTAATTATTAGCTTGTAATTGAGAAAATGCAGTCCGGCATTCAAGAATAAATTGTTTTGTTAATTCAAAATCTTTTCTTCCACTTTTATTTTCAATACCTGTATGCACATCCACACCGGCGGGGTTAGTAAATAAAATTGCTTCTCGTACATTATTCGGGTTCAAACCTCCAGCTATTATAACAGGTTTAGGCGATAAATTTATCAGTTGTTTGCTGATATTCCAGTCGTGAACTTTTCCTGTGGCTCCCGAAGCCCCGGTTACAGGATCAAAAGTATCTGTTATAAATAGATCGACCCATGGGGAGAGAGTTTTAAGGTCGTTTTCCAGATAACTTTGATTATTCTCTTTAACAACAAGACTTTTAATAATCTGTAAATCAGGCCGTAAGTTTTTTAGCTTTTTAAGTTCATCCAATTCAATACTTCCATGAAGCTGAACTATTTTTACGTTGAGTTTATTGCAGAAGTTGATGGTTTCGTCAGCTTTGTTAAGGTATGTAATTAAAACCGCTTTGTGAGGAGGATGGATAATTTTAATAACATTAATAGCTTCTTCTTCAGTAAGATCTTCTTTGTTTACTGGAAGTCGAAGAGGAAATCCAAGATACTCAACTCCCAGAGCCATAAGCATTTTAGCCTCTTCAAGATCAATTATACCAGCAACCTGAATTATTTTATTCATCAACTCTCTGTTTTCTTTCCGTTAATTTATTAATTTTTGTTATGATTCATTACATCATTGACGGAAATAATCTAATCGGAAAAATTCCGCGGCTTTATGAACTTCATTTAAAAGATAAGCAGTTGAGCCGATCTGAACTTGTTGCAATCTTAAATTCATATTTTGCAGGAAAGAAGATCAAACTTACACTTCATCTCGATGGTTATAAGAATTTACCTCTAAATCTTTCGAAAGGGGAAATAGTTTATTCTAACAACCAGACATCCGATGAAAAAATCCGCGACGAAATAGCGGGGTCAAAAAATTCGAAACTTATCACTCTTGTTTCTTCGGACAGAAGCTTAATCAATTTTGCGCGTGTTAACAGTTCAAATGTAATCAGGTCAGAAGAATTTTATAAATTATTGAAAATAGTTAGTGATAAGAACGAAGAGTCCCGGGCATTAAAAAATCTTGAAGCAGAAAAAGAATATTTTAAAAAAGTTTTTGGTACCGATTAATCCTGATCATAATTAAATTAAAGAGACAATCCATTCGACTGTCTCTTTTGTAAAATACAATTCTATTTACCTGTATATGGTACGCCCGTAGTAATCCATTCCGGTGCTGGTAATCCTTTACAGTAGTGATCCAGATACTCTTTCATCTTAATTGAGTAATCGAGCTTATTTGGATATTTAACCGGATGATGTTTTTCACCTCTGTACTGAAGGAAAATACAATCCTTTCTCAATCTTCTCATTGCAAGATAGATCTCTATACTTTGATACCATGGAACAGCATCATCTTCATCGCCGTGCATCAGAAGCAAAGGAGTATTGATTTTATTCGCAAAGAAGACGGGCGAGTTTTCAATGTAACTCATCGTTTTCTCCCAGAGAGTTCCGCCAATTCTGCTCTGCGATTTTTCATACTGGAATTGTCGTGCTAATCCGGTTCCCCATCTTATTCCGCTGTAGGCACTTGTCATATTTCCGACCGGGGCGCCGGCTATAGCACACGCGAAAAAATCGGTTTGGGTTATTACATAAGCTGTTTGATACCCGCTCCATGAGTGACCGTGCAGTCCGAATCCTTTAGGATCCGCCCATCCAAGATCGATAAGTTTCTGACATCCGGGCAGAATACATTTTGTTGCTGAGTACCCGGGACGCTCAATATCAAACTTTACATCGGGTAAGAAGACAATGTAATCGTTGCTTGCATAAAAAGGGAAATTGGGTCGATGATTAACCACCATTTCATTGAAATCATGAACCCTTTGCGAAGATATCTCGTAATAGTAAACAAGAACTGGATAACGCTTATCCTTCTGAAAATTTCCCGGAAGAATTACAACACCTTGAAGCGGTTTACCATCCAGACTTGTCCAACCTATTAACTGTGAGGTTCCCCATGCAAACTGATCTATTTGAGAATTAAGATCGGTTAATTTTTTTGACGACCTGAAATTTATATCAGTTACCCATATATCCGGATATTCGTTATATGATTGTCTGGAGTAAAACAGTTTATAGGAACTGTTTGCCTTACCAATAATGGAAAACTTTTTCTTATCCTCAAGTATTTTGGTAACACCTCGGCGGTCAGCTTTCAGTTTATACAGAGCAGTGAATTTATCGAGTTCGTGAAAGGCGGTTAATAACAAATCTTCATCTGACTCAAACCATTCCTTTTCTTTATC
>JAGVBL010000073.1 GCA_020059785.1 Ignavibacteriales bacterium
TGACTACTTAAATTCTGCTCACATTAGTCAACCAACGACTCAATAAAGCAGACAACACTATTTCAAAGAACATTTTATCATGTATATCGGAATTATTTTAAAAAAAAACAGCAATACGAAAATATATGTTTGACTAACTGAATTTTTCAGTTGCCTCTATAGGTGTAATTATACAATCACAGGTTAAATATGACCTTAATTCAAAATGATAGAGAGGATCTTTTAAAAAATATAGAGTTATTAAAGCTTGAGAATGCCCACCTAAAATCATTACTTGAACAAGAAAAGGTTAAGAATAAATTATCGGGTGCATTTTCCAGAAATGAAAATGAATTCCTTGTGGAATTAAACCGGTTCTCTCTTGAACTGGCACATTTACCATCCGATGAAATTTTCCCCTACATCGTTAAAAAAATCAAAAAAATATTTAATGTAAGAGCTGTTTTACTTAATACATATGACGATAGTAGTTCCGAAATAATTGTTGAATACACAAGTCTTAGTGAAAAAGACAACCAGATTGTTTCCGATTACCTTAATACTAAGTTAATCGGTAAAAGAATAAAAATATCAAAAGAATTTTACGAGCGAATGACTACCCGTATTTTTAAGAGAGTTAATTCAATTTATGAACTGAGTAATGGAGAGATTCCACAGGTAATAGGCAGACCGATTGAATTACTTTTTAATATCGGCTGGTTTGCAGGAATTGCTCTTGTAAATAAGAATAAACTTGTTGGTACCGTTGTTTTGATTGGTAATAAAAACCAGGAGTTTATAAAAAAAGAAATTGTTATGGCAGTTGCCGGAGTTGCGGCAATTGCAATAGAAAGAAAAAAAGCCGAAGAATCTTTTAGAGAAAGCGAAAAAAGATTCCGTGAATTATCCGAGCTTTTACCTCAAATTGTTTATGAAATGGATTTAAATGGTATTCTAAAGTTTGTTAATAAAAATGCGTTTGAACATTTCGGTTATACGGAGAATGACTTTAAAAAAGGATTGAAAGCAACCGACATGTTAATTCCCGAGGATCGCGAAAGAGCATTATTGAATATTCAAAACCTGCTTTCTGAAAAACCGGTTGGCAACAATGAATATACTGCATTAAGAAAAGACAATACAAAATTCCCCATCTTAATCTTTTCTAATATAATTAAGAAAAATTCTTTGCCGGTAGGTATCAGGGGAATTATAATAGATATTTCGGATAGAAAAAAACTTGAAGAACAGCTTAGCTCATCATTAAGAGAAAAAGAAATTTTGCTGAAGGAAGTTCATCATCGTGTTAAAAATAATTTCCAGACTATAATTAGTCTATTAAACCTGCAATCAAATTTAACAGACGATCCTAAGATTATTAACACATTTATTGAAAGCAGTAACCGTATTAAAACGATGGCATTGATACATGAACTGCTTTACAGGGAAAGCAATTTTGTCTCTGTTGATTTCAAGTTTTACTCAAATAAGCTCATTTCTTACCTTAAAGATTCCTACAGCAATAGTAGTATGGTTGAATTCATGCTGGATATTGATAATATTCACTTAAGTATTGATAAGATGATTTCATGCGGATTGATTCTTAACGAGCTTATTTCCAATTCATTTAAGCATGCATTTTCAGATGGAAGAAAAGGGGAAATTTCAATCTCATTTAAGTCGCTCAAGGAAAATATCTATTGTCTGGCATTTTCTAATAATGGACTAAAATTAGCAGATGGATTTTGGCCCGAAAATCATAATTCACTAGGAATGCTGCTGGTTAAGTCTCTCACAAAACAGATCGGCGGAGAATTATATATTTCCAGTACAGAAAAATTAACCGAGTTTATGATTACATTTAGAGAACAATTATGAAACTCAAAAAGCCGAATAAAGAAGAAATTAAAATTCTTGTTGTAGATGACGAAACTATTGTAACTCTCGATATCAAAAACACACTCGAAAAATACGGTTATAAAGTTGTTGGAATTGCTTCCTCTTCCCAGGAAGCTATTAAACTGGTTAAGTCTACCAAACCTGACCTTATCTTGATGGACATTATGATAAAGGGAAGTAAAGACGGTATTGAAACTGCTCAAGAAATAAATACATTTGCAGATATTCCAATTATTTTTCTTACTGCCTATTCAGATGATAGTACTCTCGAAAGAGCTAAGTTAGTTGAACCTTATGGATATTTAATAAAGCCGTTCGATAACCGCGAATTATTCACTACTATTGAAATGTCTCTCTATAAACATTCAATGGAAGTAAGAATAAAACAAAGCGAAGAAAACCTGGCAATTACCCTGAACTCAATAGGAGACGCAGTAATTTCAACTGATGAAAAAGGGATGATTGTAAAAATGAATCCTGTTGCCGAAACATTGACAGGTTGGAAATATGACGAAGCAAAAGGATTACCCCTCGAAAAGATTTTTTATTTGGTTGATGCAACTACCCGCAAACCAATTCCCAATCCTGTTTCAAAGGTGATTGAATCCGGCAATGTAATAGGGCTTTCCAATCATACATTACTTATTGCAAAAGATGGAACCGAAAGAAATATTTCCGATAGTGCCGCTCCTATTAAGGATAGTGAAGAAAATATCCGCGGTGTGGTTCTGGTCTTTTCGGATGTTACTGAATCCTATAATTCAAGAAGAGAACTTAAAGAGAGTGAAGAAAAATTCAGGTCCCTTTCGCAATCGGCAAACGATGCTATAATAACAGTAGATAAAAACGGAACTGTTATTGAGTGGAATAGTGGAGCTGAAAGAATTTTTGGTTATTTGGAAAGTGAAATTAAAGGAGCTAATGTTTCTCTAATTATTCCTGATGAGTATTTGGAACACTATAAAGAAGCTATGAACAAGGTTTCTAAAACCAGCGAAACACATGCTATTGGTAAAACTATTGAAATGTGCGGGTTGACTAGAAATGGTGAAGAGTTTCCATTAGAGCTATCGCTTGCTCAATGGAGTATGAAAGGCGAAAAATATTATACTAGCATTATCCGTGATATAACAGAAAGAAAAAAAACAGAATCCGAATTGAAACTTTCTGAAACCAAGTTCAATAGAGCTTTCCATGCCTCTCCTGTTGCAATGTCTATTCAGAATGAACAGGATATATTCTTAGAAGTGAACGAATCCTTTTTAGAACTTACAGGTTATTCAAAAGAAGAAATTGTTGGTCATCCCGGCGCTAAATTAAATCTGTGGGCGGATAAGGAACAACGCAGAATTATAAATGAAGAATTCTTAAAAAATGGTTCAGTAAAAAATATCGAATTCAAATTCCACAGAAAGAACGGAAATATCGGCTATGGAATTCTTTCAGCTGAGGTTATTAACATTGGCACACAAAAAATTGCACTAACAGCAGTGCTGGATATAACCGAGCGTAAATTAACAGAAGCTGCATTAAAAGAAAGTGAAGAGAAGTTTAGAGATCTTTTTAATACAATGCCCAACGGATATTACCGTTCAACTCCAAATGGTTACTTTGTAGATGCTAACCCCGCTTTTATAAATATGCTTGGTTACGAAAGTCTTGAGGAATTGAAATCTCTTTATATTCCTACCGATGTCTTTGTTGAATCTGCTGAACGTGAAGAAATTCTTGCAAGTAACCCCGATTTTATATCGATTGTAGAAACCTATCGGCTTAAGAGAAAAGATGGTAAAGTAATTTGGGTTGAAGACAACGCAAGGTATATTAAAGATGCTAATGGGAATGTAAAATTTAACGAAGGAATCTGCAAAGATATTACTGATCGTAAAAACGCTGAAGATGCACTTAGGGAAAGTGAGCAGCTTTTTAATACACTTGCCCAGGTTTCTCCGGTTGGAATTTTTAGAACACGTCCCGATGGATATACAACTTATGTAAACCCTAAATGGGTAAGATTAGCAGGTATTTCTGCAGAAAGAGCTATGGGAGATGGATGGCTCGATGCACTTCACCCCGATGATAGGGAAAAAATTAAAGCCGGCTGGCAATCTACAACAAAGAAGCATGACGTATCGGTTGAAGAATATCGGTTCCTTCGTCCTAATGGTACAATTGTTTGGGTTATGGGTCAGGCAATTCCAGAATTTGATGCAAGCAATAATATAGTTGGTTATGTTGGAACAATTACAGATATAACAGAGAGAAAACAAGCTGAGGATGCTTTACGTGAGAGTGAGGAGAGATTAAGAATACTGGCAGAAAAAACCGGAACAATTGTGTATGATAGAAACTTAATAACAAGAAAGATTCATAGAGAGGGGGCTATTGAAGAAGTACTTGGCTATTCAAGAGATGAACTAAATAGTTTTAATAATGTGCAGCTTAATGAATTAATTGACGAAAAAGAAAAAACTGGATATTTCCAGAACATTAAAAATATTCTGGAAAAACCCGGCAGCTTTTCTATTAATTATAAATTAAAACATAAAAACGGTACTTTTATTTTTATTGAAGATAATGGTATTGTGCTGACAGATGATAATGGAAAACTCTATAGAGTTCTTGGATCTATGAAAGATATTACTCTTAAAAAACGTGCCGAAGATGAACTAAGAAAACTATCTCATGCAGTTGAACAGAGCCAGGTTTCTATTGTAATTACAAATAGAGAAGGCATAATTGAATATGTTAACCCCAAGTTCTGTGAAGTAACCGGCTATAAATACGAAGAAGTTATTGGACAGAATCCACGAATTTTGAAGAGCGGTGATTGGCAATCGGATGCTTATGCTGGAATGTGGGGAGATATTTCCTCCGGTAGAAGCTGGACGGGAATTTTCCATAATAAAAAGAAAAACGGAGAACTATTCTGGGAATCTGCTCACATTTCTCCAATTAGAGATTTTAATGGTGAAATAACTAATTACATCGCCGTTAAAGAGGATATTACTGAAAAAGTAAAGAACGAAGAACAGCTTACAAAGTATAGAGAACACCTTGAAGAAATGGTAGAAGAGAGAACCGCTCAATTAAATTCACAGAATAACTTTCTTAGATCTTTAATAGACACTATTCCTAATCCTTTATTTGTTAAAGATAGCGAAGGTTGCTATACCGATGTTAATCCCGCTTTCGAAAAATTCTTCGGCATTAAAAAAGATGAATTAATCGGTAGAAAAACAAATGCGGTGTTTTCAGGTGAAACCCAGAAAATAGCGGCTGAAACAGACGAACAATTAAAACGTGAAAGAGGATTTATAACCTATGAATTGTTACTGGATAGATACGATGGTAAAAAAGTTCCAGTAATAGTCTATAAATCGTCCTTCGGTATTTCTGCAAAGGAGCCCGAAGGAATTATGGGAATGTTTATCGATATTTCCGAACGAAAGGAAATGGAGGAAAAAACTATTGAAGCATTGAACAGGGAAAAAGAATTGAATGAAATGAAAACAAACTTTATTTCTATGGCCTCGCATGAATTCCGTACACCACTAACTACAATTCTTGCTTCTGCAGATTTGGTTGAAATGTATTATAAAAAATGGACGGAGGATAAAGTAATAAATCATATCAAAAAAATTCAGGACTCAGTTTCTTACATGATTTCGCTTCTGGATGATGTATTAACATTAAGCCGTGCTGACAGAGGAAAAATCAAATTCAGTCCTACAATGGTTAACCTGAAAGATATTTGCTCTCAGTTAATGAACGAAATTCAGTACCAGACACTTCCCGGGCATAATCTTATATTTGATTACAAACTTGATGACGAAATATTTTCACTTGATAATAAACTACTGACTCAGATATTGAATAATCTGCTTTCAAATGCGGTTAAATTTTCACCGAATGGCGGTAGAATCTTGTTGTCTGTCACAAAGAAACAGGAAAAAATTCAGTTTATTGTAGAGGACGAAGGGCTTGGTATTGATCCAAATGATTTGAAAAACATTTTTGAACCTTTCTACCGCGGTAAAAACGTAACTGAAATTCATGGAAGCGGACTTGGACTCAACATTGTTAAAAATGCTGTTGAATTACACGGTGGAGAGATATTAATTGAAAGTGAAGTAAATAAAGGTACTAAAATTACTTTTACAATAAGGGCAAAGTGAAAAAAATATATATAATAGAAGATAATTCCGAGATGATGGAATTGATTAAAATGATGCTGAAAGAAATTGAGTGCGAGTTATACACATTCAATAATGCACTGGATGCTTTCAACAATTTGTCCGGAAACCAACCCGATCTTGTATTGTGCGATTTGTTGATGCCCGAATATGACGGGTTTAAATTTTTGGCGGATGTTAAAA
>JAGVBL010000309.1 GCA_020059785.1 Ignavibacteriales bacterium
ATAGCAGCAAAACTCCATGCAGTTAATGCAAAGGCATAGCCAATTTTTGTACCAATAGCATCAATTAATTTTCCCATTAGTACAAGTCCGATTGCATAAGCTGCGGTAAATGCTGTAACTATATAACCGTACTCAATATCATTCCATCCAATTTCTTTTTGAAGTACAGGTGCAAGAATTCCGATTACCTGACGATCGATATAATTAATTGTTGTTGCAAAGAAGAGAAGTGCTACAATGGTCCACCGGAAGTGTCCAACCTTTAAAGATTGATTTGAATCGCCGTTAATTATAGAATTGCTCATAATTCCCCATTTATTATAGAAAAGTAATTACATTGCACAATTCTGCTAAAGTAAATTTATAACTTTAAAGAACGTGTAATACCTAATTCGAGTCCACGTAATTCTGCCAGACCTCTCATTCTTCCGAATAAAGAATATCCCGGATAAATTCCATCCCTGTGCAAATCAGGAATCATTAAATGTCCGTGATCCGGACGCATCGGCATTTTATAATCTTCTCTACCGGATTCCTTTCTTCTTTTTTGTTCAACCAATAATGCTTTAATAACTCCATACATATCAACATCACCTTCAAGATGATTCTCTTCAAGAAAGTCTCCATCTTTGTTACGCATTACATTTCTAAGGTGGACAAAATTAATTCTGTCTGCAAATCTCTCTGCTATTTCAACGCAATCATTAAAATATCCGGCACCAAAGGAACCGGTACACATAGTTATTCCATTATTATTTGATTCAACTGTATTCAGAATTTGCTCTATATCATTCTTATTACTTACAACACGCGGCAGACCTAACAATGCAAATGGAGGATCATCGGGATGAATTGCCATTAATACACCGGATTCTTCTGCAGCAGGAATTATTTCTTTGATGAACAGGTATAAATTATTTCTTAATTCTTCTTCACCTATTTCATCATATTCACTTAATGCATTCCTGAATTCATCAAGTGTATAAGTTTCCAGCGAGCCGGGTAAACCAAGCAATACAGTTTCTATTAATTTTTGTTTTTTATCCTCATCCAATTTTTCGTAGTAAATTTTTGCTGCTTTATATTTTTCTTGGGAATAATCCTTTTCGGCATTTTTTCTTTTTAATATAAAGAGGTCAAATGCAGCAAACGGGGTGGATTCGAATTTGGTAGTTATAGAGCCATCTCTAAAGATTACATTCAAATCAGTTCTAGACCAATCGAGAACAGGCATAAAATTATAACAAATAACATTTATTCCGCACGCACCGATGTTTCTGATTGTGCTTTTATAATTCTCAATTAAAATTTGGTAATTACCTTTTCTCTTTTTAATATTTTCATGAACAGGAACACTTTCTACAACCGGCCAGGTAAGGCCCTCGTCTTCAATCATTTTTTTTCTTTTTACTATTTCATCAATTGTCCAAACATCACCGGTTTTAATGTGGTGAAGTGCAGTTACAATTCCGGTTGCACCTGTCTGTTTTATTTCTTTTAGTGAGATGGGATCCTTTGGACCGAACCATCTCCATGTATGTTCAAAACCCAATTGCAATTCCTTATGTTATATAAAAGATTGATTATAAATTTTAGAATATACCTTTATAAAAATTAAACACCGCTGAAAACGCTAAAGCCGCCGTCTATTGGAATTATTGCACCTGACACAAATTTGGAAGCATCGCTTGCTAACCATAAAACAGTACCTATTAATTCTTCCGGTTCACCAAATCTTTTAAATGGAGTCATATTAATAATTGTTCTACCGCGTTCAGTTAAAGAGCCATCTGCATTAGTTAATAAAGTTCTGTTTTGTTCGGTTAATAAAAATCCCGGAGCGATTGCATTAACACGGATTCCGCTTCCGAACTTAAGAGCCATTTCAACTGCCATCCACTTTGTAAAATTTTCTACAGCAGCTTTTGCAGCAGAATATCCTGCAACACGTGTAATAGCACGATAAGATGCCATTGACGAAATATTAATTATTGATCCGCTCTTCTGATCCGCCATTGTTCTTCCGAATATTAAAATAGGTAAAACGGTTCCATTTAAATTCAGTTCGGTTACCTTTTTTAATTCTTCCATTTCAATATCAAAAATGGATTGGCCAATCCCGACTGTTGCACCCTGCATATTACCGCCGGCAGCATTTACAAGTATATCAATTCGGTTGTATCTATCAAGTATTGCCTGATGAACGCTTTTTAATTTTGCTTCGTCAAGTACATTACACTGAAAACCAATTACATCGTTACTCAACTCCGATAATTTTTTAAGTCTCCTATCAAGATTCTCCTTATTAATATCAAGCAGAATAACCCTTGCACCGGCTTTAATAAAACCGGTTGCCATTTCACCCGCCAGTATTCCAGCTCCTCCGGTTAGTATCACAATCTTTTCATTTATGTGAAAAAGCTCCTTCAAAAATTCCATTTTGTTTTCCTCTGAGTTGTCTGTTTCGTATTTTATCAACAAATTAGATACTAAAAATGTTCAAATAGTTTTTGAACCGATTCAATATAATATATATTTGTTCTAAATTTCAACATAAGATTTTTTGAATTACTGAAATAACATTGACACTTTTGAAATAGAATTTTTTCAATGGAAATCTTAATTCTATTAAAAGTGGTTTATAAATTAACTCTTAAGTAAAAACAAATTTTATTTGAGGAAAAAATGAATTATAGAAAACTAGGAAGAACAGGTTGGTTTGTTTCCGAAATCAGTTTTGGTGCATGGGCTATTGGAGGTACCTGGGGAAGAGTAGATGATAAAGAGTCTTTACAAACTTTACATAGAGCAATAGATCTGGGTGTTAATTTTATTGACACGGCCGATGTATACGGTGATGGAAAAAGTGAACAATTAGTGGCAAAATTAATTAAAGAACGGAGTGAAAAAATTTATGTAGCTACAAAACTTGGAAGGAGACTAAACCCGCATACATCTAATGGGTACAATAAAAAAAATCTAACTGAATTTATAAACAGAAGTCTTAAAAATTTGGGTGTCGATGCAATTGACCTGATGCAATTACATTGCCCGCCAACACAGGTTTATTATATGCCGGAAGTATTTGATGTTCTTGATGACTTTGTAAAAGAGGGGAAATTGCATTATTACGGTGTGAGCGTAGAAAAAGTTGAAGAAGCATTAAAAGCAATCGAATTTCCGAATGTTCAATCGGTTCAGATAATTTTTAATATGTTCAGGCAGAGACCGGCTGAATTATTTTTTGAACAAGCACGCAAAAAAAATGTTGGAATAATTGCAAGGGTCCCTCTTTCATCGGGAATACTTACTGGGAAATTCAATAAGAACTCACAGTTCGAAGATGACGACCATCGTAAGTTTAATCGTTATGGCGAAGCTTTTGATAGAGGAGAAACTTTCTCCGGAATCGATTTTGAAAAAGGTCTTGAAGCTGTTGAAGAACTTAAGAAGTACTGTCCGGATGGTATGACTCTATCACAATTTGCTCTTAAATGGATTCTGATGTATGAGGAGGTAACGTGTACAATTCCCGGTGCAAAGAGGGTTAGTCAGGTTGAAGAAAATGTAACTTCATTTAAGTATCCTCCATTATCAAAGGATGTAATGGACAATGTTAGGAATATTTATGATAGATTTATAAAAGAGGACGTTCACAATTATTGGTAATAAAACTATTTAAAAAATTTTTTATGTAATTATTGCCTTTAAGACAAATCTTTGATATTATTGAAACGGTTCAATAACAACTAATAAAATTCAATAAATGAAAATTGCTGTTTCGTTTCAAAAACATACCATTTTAACCCGCCGCCATTATCAATATTTTTTTGTAGAAGGAGATGAAAAAATTGAAAAAAATTACAATTGAGGAAGTTGCCAAACGTGCAGGTGTATCGAAAGGAACAGTATCGGCTGTAATTAATGCAAAGAGTACCGTCAAACCGGCAACCCGGGACCATATTTTACAAATAATGAAAGAACTCAATTTCAGACCGAAAGGAGTTGCCAGAAATTTAAAAAATGGTAATCAGGATAAAAGCATTGGAATAATTATAAAGGATCTTAATTATCCATTCTATACAACCATTGCTGCCGGCGCAAGAGAATATGCCCATAGCCGCGGATATTCTGTTTTTGTAACAAGCTCTGAGAACGATCATGAATGTGAAAAAAGATTTACTCATTTGTTTTCCACTAAAGATATTAAGGGTACAATTATAGCACCAATTGTTGAAGGCGATTCCGAGATTGAACACCTTTTTAAGTTGAAGATGATCAATTATCCATTCGTTTTACTTGAAGATGTAAAAGGCATTCAGGCAAATGTTGTTGCAATAGATAATTTGAGAGCAATAAAACGTGCTGTAAAATATTTAATCGAAAATGGGCATTCTAAAATTGTTCACTTTGCCGGTCCTCCAAACTCTTCTCACACTCAGGAAAGAATTGAAGGATTCCGAGATGCTTTTAGCGAGAGTTCGCTTATATTTAATAAACAGATGGTTATTTCTATCGGATCGAAGTACGAAGAGAGTTTTACTAAGACAGTAGAATATTTTAAAAATATTAATCGTGAAGACTACCCGACTGCGATAGTGTGCTTTAATGACCAGCAAGCACTTGCAGTAATGATGGCATTGAAAGAATTAAATATAAAAGTACCGGACGATATTTCAATAATAGGAAACGATGATATTTACTACGCCCAGATTTATCCGGTTCCACTTACAACTATTAAAGCTCCGCAGCACGAAATTGGAAAGAGAGCTGCTGAAATTTTAATTCGTAATATAGAATCGACTTCGCTTCTATCCATTGAACGAATAGTACTTGATACTGAATTTGTTGTAAGACAATCATCACGGGTAATTGAAAAAAACAATTAATTGAGAATTATAAGAATTTATTGAAGCAATAAAATACTCTGATATGGAATCAAATATTTTCATCCCGTCATACACTCTTCAAGAAGAAAAAAATAAACTGATTTGTTGGAGTATTCATGAATAAAAATTACCTTCTTGGTTTTGACGTTGGTAGTTCTTCTATAAAAACATCTCTAATAGATGCTGATAGCGGTGAAATAATTGAATCAGCATCTTCACCGGAACAGGAAATGAAAATTGAATCACCCATGATTGGATGGGCTGAACAAGACCCCGATACATGGTGGAAACATGTAGTTATATCTGTAAAGAAAATCCTTTCGAAGTTAAGCGGAAAAGAATTTGAAATAATTGCTATCGGTATTTCATATCAAATGCATGGATTGGTTTTAGTGGATAGAAATTTAAGAGTTCTTAGACCTTCCATAATATGGTGCGATAGCAGAGCTGTTGAAATTGGAAATAATGCACTAAGAGAATTGGGACAAGAATATTGTTTAGGTAGTTGTCTTAATTCGCCGGGGAATTTTACCGCATCAAAACTTTCATGGGTTAAGTATAATCAACCGGAGATATTTTCTAAAATATATAAAATGATGCTGCCCGGCGATTACATTGCGCTTAAACTTACAGGAGAAATTTGCACTACGGTTTCAGGATTAAGCGAAGGTATCTTTTGGGATTTTAATACCGATAGTATTTCAGAAAAAATTCTCGATTACTTTGGTTTTGAGAAAAACATAATACCAGACGTTGTTCCAACATTCGGATTGCAAGGTAAATTAACCGATGCAGCTGCCGGAGAGTTGGGTATTAAAAGCGGAATTCCGATTTCCTATCGTGCCGGCGATCAACCGAATAATGCTCTTTCGTTAAATGTATTAAACCCAGGTGAAGTTGCTGCAACTGCCGGTACATCAGGAGTAATTTATGGTGTGACAGAAAAAAATTTGTTAGACCAGTTAAGCCGTGTTAATACTTTTGCTCATGTTAATTATTCTAAAAGCAATCCTAACAAAGGAGTTTTACTTTGTATTAACGGTACGGGAATACAATATAGCTGGATAAAACAAAATTTACTTGAAAGCAAATATTCCTATAACGAGTTGAATGACCTTGCCGGTAAAATTGAAATTGGTTCAAATGGTTTATTGTGCATTCCGTTTGGTAATGGTGCAGAGAGAGTGCTGGGTAATAAAGATGTTCAGTGTCAGTTTTCGGGAATTAATTTTAACATACACGGTAAGGCACATTTGGTCCGTGCCGCCCAGGAAGGAATTGCATTTTCATTC
>JAGVBL010000351.1 GCA_020059785.1 Ignavibacteriales bacterium
ACTAAAACGCATTTATTATGTGATTAATCTGAGGTTTTTGACCCGGAAGTTTTAGGATTGCAATAACATCGATACGGCTAATCTCATCCTTAATTTCTTTTTCCCATAGATAAGCAGTAGCAGTTCTTTTTACAAGATTCTGTTTTCCTTTTGTAATTGATAATTCCGGCGGTCCATACTCCAGATTTTTTCTATACTTTACTTCTATGAATACCAGAGTATCACCATCTTTTGCAATTATATCAATTTCGCCATGTCCAAATTGGTAATTCCTTTCAACAATTTTGTAACCCAGTTTCGAAATAAACTCGCAAGCTATTTCTTCTCCTTCGGAACCGGTTTTGCGTTTGTTCTTTTTCTCTTCTTTATTCATTATTCACCCTAACTTCTTCATTCAGCCGCTCAATTAAATGTCTGATTCCATGAGTAATTAGAATAACACTTCCTGTTTCTCTCCATTCAATATTTTACTTAAAAAAGTTTTTCTATGAAGTTTTGAAATACCGAATTGTTTTACTGCTTTAACATGTGCACTTGTTGCATAACCCTTATTATTATCCCAAAAATATTGCGGATAATTTATTGAGTGCAATTTCATAATTCTATCCCGCGTAACCTTTGCAATAATAGAAGCGGCTGCAATTGAGAATGATTTGGAATCGCCTTTAATAACAGGAATAGTTTTCAGATAAGAATTAAAAGTTTTGTTGCCATCAATTAAACAGATCTGCGGCTCAGGTTTTAATTGTTCAACGGCAATCTTCATTGCTTTTAATGAGGCCTGAAGAATATTTATCCTGTCAATTTCTTCATGATCCAAAATTCCGATTCCGTATGAGATGCAATTCTTAATAATCCATTCAAACAATTCTTCGCGGGTTTTTTCGTTTATTTTTTTTGAATCGTTGATTTTATTATGAAAGGATTTATTGCCGAATATTACTGCTGCAGCAACAACCGGACCGGCTATTGGACCTCGTCCGGCTTCATCAACCCCGGCAAGTAATTTTATTTTACGGCTGCGGAAGGACTTATCGAATTTTATTAAACTGTTCATGTGCAAAATTAAGAAAGGGTAAAATTATATTCGAATATTAATTCATTACTAAAACTCATTCACAATCCCGAAGTGTATTTTACCATCGCGGAACGAATCACCTTTACCCAGAGCAAAACTAACACCTAAAATTCCAAGTGTTGTTTCGATGTTAAAGCCCAATCCGTATCCGTATTTGAAATCCGAAGTTTTAGGAATGCTGCGGGATGAATCTTCATTTCTAAGAAAATAACCAGTATCAAGAAATAAAAATGCAAAGGAACGATTCGTTAATAAATATCTGTATTCAAGATTCGACCAGAGAATACGATTACCGGAAAATTGTTTTTCGCGGTAACCCCGCAATGTATTTGTTCCACCCAACAAATATAAATCGCTTATTTCAACATCGTTACCTTTTAACTCCCGGGCATGAACTCCTGTTGCTATAATCTGCTTGTTAAAAATTTCCAGAAAGTAACCGAAGTCAATTTCCAGACGTTGAAAATTAACTTTTGTTTTAACGGAAGGTGTAATAAACTCTTTTGGTCCTTCAATTCTCTTTGAAGTGTATTTATAAGTATTGCTAAGTATTATTCCTTCGGTGGGGGAATAAAAGTCGTCGCGCGTATCTATTTTTAAGTTGAATCCGATAGTATTAGATGTTGAGTTGAAGACAGTAAAAGTTTTATCTGCTCTTTCTGTGGGTATAGTAGATTGGGTGCTTAGAATTAATGAAGCTGTTACTTCCTGAGAAGCAATGTAATCGAACCTACCCTCCGCATTCCTCTGAACGTAAGTTGAATCCTGTTTCCGTTGATATAATCCGGCTTCAATATTAAACGGAAGATTAAACAACCATGGTTCAAGGTAACGGATTTCAAGTTCCTGAGAAGAGCGCGATTCCTGTTGCCACTTAAAAGCCGTAGAACGACCGGTACCGAATAAATTTCTCAAGCTGATATTAATGAATCCCGTTAAGAACCCTTTTTCATTTTGTGTTGATGCCGGGATGTAACCAATTATACCGTCAAAATTATTTGTTTCTTTTTCTTTAATTATTATTTTCAAAATCCCTTCATCCCTGGAATTGAAATAGAATTCAGGAGGTTCAACGGGTTCAAAAAATCGCAGACGGTTCAATCTTCCGGGGATGTTATCAATTTTTTTCTGATCATATAACTCACCAGTATTTATATTAATTACACGTTTTATAACATAGTCTCTCGTTTTAGAATTACCGGATATTTCAATTTTATTGATAATAGATTGTTTGCCGGGATCTATAGTTAAATAAAGATCTGCATAATAATTTTGATCTGTTGAATCATAGAAAAAATAAACAGATTCAATCAGAATTTTGGAGAATGGTTGACCTTTATTTTCTAAATATGATAAAACTTTACTGGATGTTGATAGAAATATTTCATTACTTAAAATTCTCCCGCTTAGATCCGAAAATGTTCGTTCTAAAAAGAGAGAATCAACCGGTGTGTAATTGAAATAGATTTTGTTTATTAATGTTGGTGAGTTCTCTTTTATCTCGATAACAATTTTTGAACGGGTAGAATCAACCGGTTCAAAAAATATTTTAGGAATCTCGTAATTGTAATAACCTTCCGATCTTAATCCTTTACCTATTCTCTTTTTAATTGTGTCTTCAATTCCGGGGAAAAAGTTTGCCGGTATATTTAATCCGATCCATCTTTGATAATCTGAAACGGGGAAAATATTATTCCCGCGCACTTCGATGGAATTAAATGACTGAGCATAAAAGATGTGACTTGTTAATAAAGAAATAAAAACAATAGAACGCAGAGACCGCAGATAGTTATGATTTACACAGATATTATCATACAAAAACTTAATGATCATAATAAATCAGCGTTCTATTAGTGCACTGTTGGAGAATCATCAATCAGCTTCATCCTTTTACCGAGAGGTTCAACCTTCACTTTATCAATATAGACATTCATTTGATCATTAGTAACCCGGCATTCATCCCATGTTGTAGCATTTGCGGCTCCTAACGCTGTTGCAATTCTAATAAACTCATCATACACAAGCGCATTTTCGAGTCCGTAAATTATACCCGCAACAAACGAATCACCGCTTCCGGTTGCGTCCATTGCAATTATTTCTGGTGGATATACTTTGTAATGAAAGTCGTACTTAGAAGTATAGGAAGGATTACCTCCATCAGTAAGGAATGCCATCTTAATTCCTCTGGAATATAAATGCTCGAGAAATTTAATTTTTTCCGTTTCGGAACTGACCGGAATTCCAAGAGAAGTTTCAATTTCGTGAACATTACTATGAATAATTGTTGGTGAGGAGTCAATACATCTGGATAAGTGTTCTCCATAAGTATCGAGAACCGAAATTTTATCATGCTTATTTGCAAGTTCTATTCCATAAGGGAAAATATCATCGGTTTCTTTACAAGGTGAACTTCCGGAAAAAACAACTGCAGAACAGTTCTGAATCATTTTTTCAAGTTTGTTTTTAAATTCATCCGATTCATCTTTAGTAATCGAACTATTAATGCCGAAGAATGTTGTAATTTTTTTCTCATTTATATCCATTATCAAATCAGCAGAGCGAGTTTCTGACTTTGTAGATACAGACGAGTAATCAATTCTTTCGTGGGTTAAAATGCTTCTGAAAATTTTTCCGTTATTTCCGCCAATGAATGTAAATGCGGAATTTTTCATTCCGAGGTAATTTAATTGACGGCTTACATTAATTCCTTTTCCGCCGGCAGCCAATTCTTCTTTAAATGCTCTGTTCTCTTTACCGTAATTAACATTGTTGAAGTAAAATTTTCTCTCAAGTAGTGGATTGATTGTAATTGTAAGAATCATTTTCAATAATGCATAATTAATAATTGATAATGTATAATGAAATGAGGAGAATTGAAAATCGAATACGAAATTGATTTTTTATAATGTTACGCTTACTAATTATTACTATTGATCATTATACACGGTAAAAAGTCAAACTTAGTTGACATTCAGAGACTCCCAGATTTTTACGCTACCTTTTGTTGCCCAAGTTTTAACTCTGCTTTGAGTGCTGTTCTCAAT
>JAGVBL010000139.1 GCA_020059785.1 Ignavibacteriales bacterium
AAAAAAATATATACAACTTATTAATGCTGATGCTGCTCTCAGTTATTTCTATTTCTGCCCAAGGAATGAACAGCGACGGTATGGGATTTATGTTTCCCGATACTCTAACACAAGTTACACTTTCCGGTAAAGTAACCATTGATACTTCTCTTCCGATGTCAGTTTACTACCTCGATGTTAACGGCGATAACTCGAATGATTACTTCCTTAACTTCGGTCCTATCTGGTATTCACCGGATAATTCAACAGCAGTACGACCAATGAATGGAGATCAAATTACTGTTATCGGCGGTCAGATTAACAACTCAATGAACATGAACGGGCTCCCTATAATAATTGTTTATAAAATCAACGGGCTCTTGTGGAGAGATCCATTCGACCCGGCGTGGAATAACTTCGGCAACAACACGCATATCATGGGGCATCATGCCGGTAATTGCAACGGTTATGCTTATGGTGCAAGCGGAACCCCTCCGCAAAATGTAACATTAACCGGAACTGCCTTGGTTGATACAACATACTTTATGAATCACTTCTATTTAGATGAGAATAATGATAACAAGCCTGATTACTTTTTGAATTTTGGCCCATGGTTGTATGAATCTGATTCAGGTGCAAAAAGACCAAGCAACGGTGAGAACGTAACTATTGTTGGCGGTAAATTACAAGCTACAAACGGGCTTGATGTTGTAATTATTTATCAAATAAACGGAAAAGTTTGGAGGGATTCTTCTTTGATAGGAAAATATTTCGGCGGCGGTTGGATGCGCAAAAATAATTCCAATGATATAATCTCAAATCCGTTTGATGAAAACGATTTTATTATGATGGGTAACGGCTGGCACATGGGTGGAATGATGACCGATTCTATGTTTGCAAGAATGCTGGAATTGAATCCCCACAATATTCCTAACAGGAATGGTGAAAATATTTTTAAGTGTTATGAAATAGGTATGTTCTACTCTAACGGTTCTAATGGAATGATGCAAGGTGGTTGTGGCGGTTTGATGAATTTTGGTGCGAATGCAAATTTCCAGTTTCATTTTAATGATAAGCAAATAAATGCTTACCACATTGACAAAAACAGCTTGAAAGTAAAATACTGGAACGACCAGACAAATGCATGGTCTGTCGTTTCAAATGCCGTAATTAATCTTTCATCAAATACAATTTCTTTTTCAACTAATCGGGTTGCCACTTACTATATCTTAGTTTCCGATTATGTTACGGCAGTAAATGAAAACGGAGCTGCGCCATTGGGGTATGCGCTTGAACAAAATTATCCCAATCCATTCAATCCAAGTACAACTATAAGCTACAAGCTGCCAGCTTCAAGTTATGTAACTTTGAAAGTTTATGATATCCTTGGTAGAGAAGTCGTAACGCTTGTAGATGAATTCAAACAAGCTGGTTCATATAACTCTGCATTCTCCGCCCTGCATTCTGCACTCTCTTCCGGAGTTTATTTTTACCAATTAACGGCCGGATCATTTATTTCAACCAAAAAATTTATTCTCCTGAAATAATCTTTATCTATCATAGTGCAAGGTCCTCTAAAACCGGGGGACTTTGCAATAATTCTGTATTTACAAATTCTGGTTGAAACTCATTTTTCTGAATGTTTGATCTATAAATTGTATAAAGCCGATTTTTTCTTATCATCCATATCTTATGGCTAATATTAATTCTTATAACCGCTCACTGATTACTGTTTACTGATCACTGATTACTGTTATCATCTTGACTATTTATTTCTAAATTATTAGTTTTTATTAACCCCCCTCAATCAATAGTTCGCACAGGTGCGCTGCCCTCACCTTTGCGGCTTTAAAAAGTTTAACAATATTTTATACTTAATTGATTAATTTATTTTACATTATCAAAAATATTTTTCTCCGTAAACTCTTTTCTGTTCCCAGGCTCTGGCTTCTCTTGCAGAAGTTCTTCAATCATAGTTTCCTATGCTCAGTTATTG
Source organism: Ignavibacteriales bacterium (assembly GCA_020059785.1). GTDB lineage: Bacteria > Bacteroidota > Ignavibacteria > Ignavibacteriales > Melioribacteraceae > DSXH01. The sequence goes on from JAGVBL010000139.1 coordinate 1,976, forward strand.
GAATAATACGCGATGATCAAAATAGAATATTGCTCTTAAACCATCTTTACCGTCCGGATCCGCTGGCACTTCCATCCGGATTTATTAAAAAAGGAGAAACACCGCTCGATGCACTCAGGAGAGAAGTCAAGGAAGAAACAAACTTTAATATCATACCGGTTCGCATAGTTAAGGTTATTTCATCAAACAGTCGTTCGCATCTGGAATTTATTGTCGAGGCAAAATATACTGATGGTATTTTTACACCATCTAAAGAAGTCGATTTTTATCAATGGTCCGATGAGAAGGAAATAACTAACTATCATGATATTATTTCGTAAGGTTTTTATTGCATATTTATTCTCAATCAATTAATTTCTACATGCACTCAAATCAATATTGGATTAAGTCGCATGAACTTAATACCTATACGGCCTCAAGATTTCCCATTGAAAACAAAATTAAATATAGATGGCACGATATCCCGCATGTTAATTTTTATTTTGAAACAAAAACAAAATAAAGTTTGCGGGCTTGCCCGGTGTTAGTATGACGGGCTATGCAACTTAAGACAAGTTATCCCCTCGCGGGTTAATTAATAGTTATATTGCTAAGAAATTTAAACCACATTTCGCTATATTTTAAGCAAAATTGTAGGATTTTATGCAACAAGAAAATATGTTCCCAATAGTAGCAAAGGAATATACTGCTCGCCAAATAAATATTATTAATTCTCCAAAACAGTTAGGACATTGTGATATTGATTCTGAACCTTATTTGAAGAAATTAGGAATCGATATATTAAATAAAAAACAACCTATTCAATTTAGTCCTAATGTCAATGAAGCAATTCATAGATGGGCACCATACGTTCAAGGTTTTTCAGCTTCTTTTGTTCAATCTGTTTTTGACCAATATAAAAATGATTACAAAAATCCCACTGTTTTAGATCCATTTACTGGTTGTGGTACTGTACAAGTTCAATCTAAACTCAACGGATACAAATCATTTGGGACTGAACTTAATCCTTTGTTAAAATTCATAGCAGAAACAAAGTTAAATTCTTGGGATGTTTCTCCAAAAGAATTATTAAAAGTTTTCAATAAATTAGATTTATCCCATCATACCAAAGCACCAAGATTCTTAAAGTCGGAAAAACAATTTTCAAAAGAAGTTTTATCAAATTTAGAAGTATTAAAAGGTGGGATTGATAGTCTATCCTCAAGAACAAATAAAAAAATTATTGACTTACTCAATCTCGCTTTTTCTTCAATTCTAGTTGATGTTAGTAAATTAAAGCGTAGTCCTTGCCTCGGTTATTCAAAAAGTAAAAAGGTTGATCCGCACGCACCTTTTGTTCTAATGAATCAAAAGGTTTATCAAATCATAGAAGATTTAAAAATCATACAAAGTGAATTCAATGATTTTATTTCTATACCAAGTCAAGTATTTTTATCAAATTCAATGGAGTATAATCATTCAAATAAGTTTGATTTAGTAATTACATCCCCGCCTTATATGAATGGACTTGATTACGTCATAAATTACAAAATTGAAATGGGCTGGTTAAACTTTGCAGATAATCAAACAGAATTGAAAAAAGTAAAAGATGAAATGGTTGTTTGTGATAATGTTTCCAAAGGATTGATAAGAAACTTTCAGCCAATCTATTCTAATGACTGGATAGAAGATATTAAAAGCAGCATTCAAAGTAATATTCTAAGACGTGGAAAGTACAGACGTCAAGATATGCCTTTTATTGTTCACAAGTATTTTGATGATATGTACAAAGTATTCAAAATGGTCGTACCCAAAATCGAAAACGGTGGTAGGTTCATTCTTGTAGTTGGTGATAGTTTAATTGCCGATGTTTATGTTCCTACTGACCTTTTAATTGCTCAAATCGGAAAAGACTTAGGACTAAATATTGAAAAAATTGAGAAAGCAAGAAATCGGCGATCTGGGCAAATTAGAAGTTATAAACTGCGAGAAACCATAATCACATTACGGAAATAAAATGGAAGAAAAAAGTATTGGTTATTCTGAATATCCACCCAATGGTGAAAAAATTGTTAGGGCTAGAACTACAGCACAAATTCGTTCTTGGGAATTTCCTCGTTCTACCAAAGCTTTAGAAAAATTTAATCAAGAGATTGGAAGTATTGAGTATCCGGGTATCTATATACTTTTCGAATCTAGATCAAATACAGTATATGTCGGTGAAGCAAAAAATTTATATAACCGGTTAAAAACGCACAACATTACACCCGAAGAAAAGATAAAGAATTGGGATAGGGTTCTTATTATTAACGATGGTAGGCCAGCAACACAGTCAGATTTTAATGACAATGCTATTAGACATACTATTGAAGAATATTTAATAAGATTACTTAAAACAAATAAATATAAAGTTGTTGCTCAAGGAGAAAAACTTTTTCTTAATCCACTTCAGAAAGTAATATCCGATTCATTAATAGCGGAATTAAATTTTTTCCTTCTGAAAAAAAACCTTATCACAAAATTACTTGAAGAAAAAATACAAGAAGAAGTTATGCAAGACGAACTTAAAAAGATTCTTGTTAAGAATGATTATACAATTGATGATTTAAAATCTTATGAAGGAGTCATCAATGGAGAAAGAGTATTTATTCGTCCCGGAAGCAAAAAGGCAAAAGGTTGGCAAGTTACTTTTCGTGATGTTTTTAAAAAAGCACTAGAAGATGAAAATGGTTCCTTATTGATGCCAAGAGGAGGAATACTCTTAATTCCTTTTTCAGAAATAAAAAAATGTATAACTGATTCCGATGCATTTAGCAGAAATACTATTGATATATTTATTGCTTTTGGAGATGACAGTATAAAATTACGCTATAAAGATAATGAGATTGATGTTACGTCATTTCAAATTATTAAGTAATATTAATTGAACCGCAATATAACCAGCCAATCAACCCGACCGCCTTTTCGCATTCGGGTTTTCTAAAATTCTTGGGTTGGTCGTTCCGTTTTAAGTTTATTGTTCTAAGTAGTTCTATTAATTAACATTGTTGCAAACTGCACTTGCAAAGAAAGATAAGTGCAGTTTGCTAAATTATTGGCTTTGTCGTTTTAATCTGCATTGCTGTTCTTGGCGGCGGGTTATCGGCAACGTCGTTATAAAGCATAAAATATGAAAGAAGAGACAAAAGTTGTTTTCGAAAGATTGAAATATGAAGTCACGCGCTGCCATTATTATTGGATATTGTATAGGCAGTTGTTCGGAACAAATAAAAGTAGGATTGATCTGATAAATAAAACAAATCCTTCCTTCCTAGTTATGTATCAAGATCTATTCTTTGATTATCTCACTCTTGAATTAAGTAAACTAACAGATCCAGCAGAAATGGGAAAATTCAAGAATCTAACTTTCTTTTTTCTTATTGATTTACTTAAAACTGAGGTGGATGAAAATACTTATAACAAATTTTATACGATTCTGAATCAATTAGCCGTTGCAACCGAATTCTTCAGAAATAGAAGAAATAAAATTGTTGCTCATCGTGATTTGGCATATGCTGAACAAAAAGATGAATTTGGAATATCGAAACAAACAGTTGCGGACACATTATTGTTAGCTAGGAATTACTTAAATGAAATTGAATTACACTTTTTTGGCAACCAAACAATGTATCGTGAATTCATTACTTATCTGAATGATGATGGGACTGCGTTATTGATAAATCTAGCAAAGTCTCTTGCTTATGATGATTTAGTTGAGAAACAAAAAATTCCGGTTCGTTTGTGGGAATCTTTTGGTCAAGTTTTTGAGAAAGCTTTATAACATCTTTAATAAGTAAAAAGTCAAAAGGTAAATACAAGGTTACGTCATATTAACATATTGCACCCCACCGCAAAAGCACGCCAGCAAAAAGTCCTTCCATACGGGCTTTACATAACACCACATTATTTGCTTTACATACCTTCCATTTGTAGTTAATCATTCAATCTGTAAATAAACAAAAAAACATATATCGCAAATAATGGGCATTATGTAAGCTTTTGCGGTTACTTTGCCTGAGATCAACTTTAATAAATAAAAGAAAGTTTTTGTTTCGCAAAATAATTTTGTCTGAAATTCGAACAAAAATATTTTGCTCATCTTTCCCGCCTTCGGCGGGTAAAAAGATTTTGCCTCATTCCGTTTGACACTTCATTCAGCAAAAACTTTTTAGGTTTAGTTTCGCTCGCAACTAAAAAAAGTAAAGTTCACTTTTTTCAATTGCTCGCTCATTTTGTATCCGCTGCAAATTATTCGGTTCAGTCTTGTCATAGTTTTTGAACCAAAAACATACGCCAATCCTTCACCTCATAACTTGCTTGCTAATCCACTTTTCTCAATCAACACTTCTTTATTTTAGTTTGTGCTCTCCCGCTTTGCGGGAACCTGTCCCGCTTTGCGGGATCGCACTTCATTAAAAAGCATAAATAACGCCAGCAGTAGTCAATCTAAGCCTCAAAGGAATCCGGCACGCAAGGGTATATAAACGGTTTTTGCTTCGGTTTTTTTCTATTCACTTCGTTCATTAAAAAACAGCAAAATTACGCCCTTGCGTGCCACCTTTTCGGCTTGTTGGCTCGCTCCGCTCGCCGGTAATGTTTAGCTGGCGTTATTTTAATTTTTTTGGAGAAGAAGTGCGCAGGTCAAACGTTATCTTTTCAAAATCCGTTAAAGGTTTCTTAATTCGCTTAATCGAAATGCAAGGACGCTACTTCGTTAATCTGTTCCATCCAAACGGTTATTTCAAGTCTTTCAGGTTCTCATCGGTTTTACCAGCTTATGCTTTCATTAGTAAAATTATCAGTTTAATCAAATCAAGGTAGGTGCGTTTTATGTCAGTTATGCAAAAAACTATCCTGTTAATTCTTCATCATAAGTTAGTTTCTAAAAATCTTTTTTATGCTGCCAATCATGTTTGGCAAGTATTATTAAGCAAGCAAATTCCAAATGGTCTAAATCTTTCTATTCTCCGCATTCATCTTCTCTCTTATTTCAACCTGCATTTAGTTGAAACTTACTTCCATTCAATATAAGAGGCAAGGTTATGGAAAATCTGAATTTCGTTTCAGTCGCAAGCTTTGCATTAAAAAATCATTGCTCATTTATCGGCGGTCGACCTGCTTCAAATGTTCTTAATGGTTTTAATGGAGAAATTATTTTCTTGTTTAAAAAAGATCATTTCGGAAATCTTTTCTTTCAGTGGATTAGATATACTTTCGATTCTTCACAATACCAGGAAAAATTATTAATCTATAAAGGGAAAGAATATTTTGCCTTGTTTCTCTTAATCCCTCAAAAAATCCCATCTAAGTTTCTCTACAGTTTCAAAACATTCTCAAAATCCTGTCCCTATCTGCTCGGTTATTTTTTTAAGTAAGGAAGGACTAAAAATGAAAAATGAAAAAGAAATACTAAAAACAAAAGCACTAAGAAGAGCACGCATTTTATCTAAATACACAAGTTATGTCGCCGTTGTCGAATCTTCCGGCAAATATGATGTTGAATTCGAACCACCGTTTTTAAGACCATCCGAAAAATTATTAGTCGTGTATTCAAAAGGTAAATTAATTAAGAAGGTACAAAATGACACAAGATGAAAAACTAATCTATCGAAAAGAAAAGATGGCTAAAATTAAAGCCATCAGAGAAAAAATTCTCTCCCTTTCAGATCAGGAAAGGGAAGCCCTTACAGCTATTTCAATCCCAACAATCGAAGGGAGATTTTTATCAAGGCATAATGTAATGATGATCATTTTTCAGTTTCCGTTTAATCCTACTGTTGTCGGCGGTTTTAAACAGTGGCTCAAAGCCGGCAGATCTGTAAAAAAAGGAGAACATGGAGCCGTTATTCTTTATCCCGTCGGTCCTAAAGATGATCAAGGAAATCTTGAAGATGCGGAACGCTTTTTCTCAGCTACCGTTTTTGATATATCGCAGACAGAACCAATTTCAGAAAGTCTTAAATCTGAAAATGTTGATGAATATTTAATTAGTAAAAATTAATCAGGAGTAATACCATGAAATTAAATGAATTTGCAAAATCGCTTACAAGTAAAAATCATTTTATTAAAGCAAGCTTCGGCGGTTTCCAAGGTTCGGGCAAAACCCGAACCGCTTTTGAATTTATTGTCGGTGCTTATAAACAAATGAACCTCGATAAACCTGTTCTTATTCTGGACAATGAAAAAGGTTCTCGCTTTTTAATCCCTTCTTTTAAAAAACATAAAATCGAAGCAATCGCAAAAGAAACAACTTCACTGAAAGATGTTCAGGATGCTTTTAAGTTCGTTCAATCCGGTGAGGTTTCATTTTTGTTTATTGATTCATTAACTAAAGTATATTACCGCTACATTAAAGATTACCGCGAAACGAACCGCAAAAAATTCATGACTCTTCAAGATTGGGGGAAAATTCTTCCACTATGGAATGAGGAGTTCTCAGAAAGATTTGTTCAGACTGAAGGAAATATTGTCTTTACCGGCAGAGGTGGTTTTGAATATGAAAAGGAAGAAGATACCAAAGATGAAAATGGAGTTGTTACAGAAAAAGGAAGTTTTGTTAAATCCGGTTTTAAGATGAAAATAGCAGGAGAAACCCCATACGAAACCGATCTTAATGTTTGGATGTCCTCGGATGATATCTACAAGGATGGCAAGCCGAATAAAGAAATTTATGCCTATGTTCTTAAGGATAGATCGGATTCATTCAACGGCAAAATATTTTTATTCCCGAATTACAAAAATTTCAAACCGATTGTTGATTTTATACAGGGCTTGCCGGTTGGTGAAATTGCTGAAGAAACAAACGGAAATCTTATACCCACTGAAAAAGAATATTATGAACGTCAGCTGCAGAAGAAGATTGAAACCGAGAAGATTGAGGCAGTATTTGAGTTGAATAATCTTGGTTCTCCGCGATCTGCAGATGAGAAAAAGTTGAAAACCATGATCATTCAGAAGATCTTCGGAACCACCAGCAAAACAGAAATTGAAAAACTGGATGGACCAAAACTTAATTATCTGCGTCAGGAACTTGAAGAATTTTTTACCGAGTATAATAACCGAGAGGACAAAGTAGCATTTATTGAAAGTTATAATAAGGTTGCTGCTGCTTAATAAAACATTTCATAACAAAACCGCCGGATAACTCCGGCGGTACTCTTCGCAATTCAATTTTTCCGTCACAATTTTTACAGCAACATTCATTAAAAATTTTGCCAATTAAAAACATTGTCATAATTTTTTCTTGGGCAAAAATTCCGCCGTCAAATAGATTATAATTGAGTGATTTCACTGTGTCTTTTTTGTGTCTTTTTTTGCATCAGATGACACCATTTTACTCCAATTTTGATTCTGAAAAATCTTATTCTTATTTTCACAATGAGATTTTGATAAGAAAATAAACTTTTTTTATTTGCCCCGTGGTGTAATTGGCAACACGTCTGACTCTGGATCAGGAAAAAGCTTCATTTTTGAGCTATTTTGAGGGCTTTTTCACCCATTGTGCCCTCAA